>SCVU01000758.1 GCA_004296785.1 Planctomycetota bacterium | reverse complement strand
GGCGGGCCCAGCATGGGCGCGCTGATCCGCTCGAGCCTCGACTTCAGCGGCGACGACGGCTACGAGCAAGCAGGCTCGGAAGACCTGCAAGGCGTCCGCTTCCAGGACGCGATGCTCTGGGCGAGCGGCTCGGTCGGCCAGTTCTTCTGGCGCTTGAGCTTCGACTTCGCGACCACGACCGGCGAGCCGACCACGTCGAGCTCGGACGGCATCGGCGGCGCGTCGCTCGAAGACGCGTTCGCTCAGTGGACGTGCCCCGAGACGCACATCCGCGTCACGATGGGTCAGTTCAAGTGCCCGCCGCTGCGCAGCACGAACACCGCCAAGCACGGCCTGCTCTTCATCGACCGCACGGTCCTCGGTGACCGCTTCGGCGCGTACTCCCCGGGCCTCGCGGTCGACGGCGACTTCAACGAGTTCCACTGGAAGGTGGCGCTGCAGAACGGTGCCGACGGCGCGTCGGAAGACCTCGCGATCACCGCGCGCGGTGAGTTCTACATCAACGGCGGCGTCGGCAACGTCGAAGGCGCGATGGGCGGCAAGGGCGACGGCACGCAAGGCACGATCGGCGTGTTCTGGTTCGACGAGGGCGACCTCTCGGACGGCAGCATGATCGGTGCGGACGCGACCGTCGTGTTCGACTCGTTCAGCGTGGCGGCCGAAGTGGCCGACCTCGATGACGACCTCGGCCCCATGGCCTTCAACGTCACCGAAGGCAACACGCCGTGGGCGCTCACCGGCAGCTGGCTCACCGCCAGCCGCGAGTGGGAAGTCGCGCTGCGTCTGCAAGACCACGACGACGACGACGACACGCAAGTCGTCAGCGGCGGTCTCAACTGGTACCACGGCGGCCACAACGCCAAGTGGCAGCTCAACGTCTCGGACTACTCGAGCGACGTGAGCGCCAACGAGGGCACGTTGATCCAGATCGGGTTGACGGTCGGTTCGGATTCCTAGGCCGGATCGAGCTCGCTCGCCCGCGGCGGTATCGACGACCGACGCGACGACGAGCCCATCAAGAGGGGCGCGCCTTTGGCGCGCCCCTCTCTATTTTGCGCCGCGGCGCGCGGCCCCGCGCCCTGCGGCGTCCTGCGGCTGCGAGCCCAGGCTCAGCGCCGCGGTCGGGCCGACGCCGGCCACGCGCGCAGAGCGACGGCCGCGGTCTGCGCGCCCGCGGTCAGGTGCAGATCGAGATTGCCGCGCGCGCCCGGCACGTACACGAACGCGCGGTAGCGCCCCGGCGCGAGATCGTCGAACTGCAGCGGAGCGCCTGCCGCAAAACCGCGAACCGAGCTGCGTCCGACCGCGCCTTGCAACATCACCTGGACGGCGTCCTGCTCGTGCCCGGTGCGCTCGAATTCGAGCGTCAGCCGCGCCAGCGCCGGCAATCGGATCGGCTCGAGCTGCGCGGCTCCCCGGCAGTCGCCGTCGAGCGCGCGCACGAACGCGGCGCGCGACGCATCGCCGACTTCGAGCTGCGACTCCGGGCGCGCCAGCGCGCGCAGTTCGAAGCTCCCGTCCGGCCGCGAGCGCGCGCTGCCGGTCACGACGTCGCGACAGACGACGCGCAACGCGACGTCCGCCGCCGGCGCACCGTCGGCGAGCAACAGCACTCCGTGCCAGCGGCACGGCGACTCGAGCTCGAGCCACAGCGGCTCGTCCTGTGTGCGCGGCAGGCGGATGAACGCCGGCGCCGACGCGAGTTCGTCGGTCGCCGCGGCGACGCTCCAGCTCCCGGCCGCCACCGCGAGCGCGACCTCCTTCGAGTCGCCGAGCCACGCATGCTCCGCTGCGGCGCCGAGCTCTTCGATCGGGGCCGCGCCCGCAGCGCGCGAGAACACGATGCGAGCCGGCTCCGCGAACGGCACGCCCGCGCGGGTGACGACGACGCGCAAGAGCGCGGCGGCGGTCTGCGAATCGGCGCCCAGCGCTCCCGCTTCGGGCGCGGCGACTTCCGCGCGCGACCACTCCGGATCGCCGAAGCCCGCGGGCCAATCGTCGAGCTCGACTCCTTCCGGCGTCGAGGCCGCGGGCGTTGGCGGCGCGGGCAGCGCCGCGTCGTCCTCGGGCGCCGCGCGGCCGAACCACAGCCACGCCGCGCCGATCACGACTGCCGCGCCGCCGAGCAGGAGTCCGATGCCGCGAGCTCTCATGCGCGCCGCGCATCGTAGCAGTGCGCGCAAGACGAACGCGCCCGGCCGGCTCACGCGGAGCCGACCGGGCGCGTGGATCGCGTCGCATCGCCGCGGCGCGCGCGGCGAGGGAACGCGACTCGAACTAGAAGTCGAAC
>SCVU01000757.1 GCA_004296785.1 Planctomycetota bacterium | reverse complement strand
ACCAGGACCCGTAGCTTGGCCCGGACACTCTCCTTGACGGTCCAATCGATCGCCGTGTTCGCCTTCACCGTGGACACGAGCTCGCGCGCGATGTCCCGCAGCGTTTCGTCGCCCAGGACCTTCACGGCGCTGTCGTTGACCTCGAGCGCCTCGTAGAACGCGTGCTCGTCGTCCGAGAGCCCAAGCTCCTCGCCGCGCCGATCAGCGTCGCGCATCTGTTTGGCCAGCGCGATCAGCTCCTCGATCACCTGGGCGGCCTCGATCGCGCGGTTCTGGTAGGTCCGGATCGACCGCTCCAGCAGCTCCGCGAACGATCTCGATTGCACCAAGTGCCGCTTCGAGCGCAGCTTGATCTCGCCGGCCAGCAGCTTGCGCAGGACCTCGACCGCGAGGTTCTTGTGCTTCAGGCCGCGCACGTCGGCGAGGAAGTCATCCGACAGGATCGAAATGTTCGGTTTGTCGAGCCCAGCCGCCTTGAAGATGTCCACGACGTCGGTGGTCGAGATCGCGCGCGACACGATCTGGCGGATCGCGTGGTCGAGGTCTTCCTCCGACCGTTCCTCGCCTCGTGCCTTCTTCGCCAGCGCCGCGCACACAGCTTGGAAGAACGCCACGTCGTCTTGGATCGCCAGCGCCTTGGGATGAGGCACGGCGAGCGCGAACGCCTTCGACAGCTCGACCACCGCTTGCATGAGCCGCGCGCGACCATCCTCCTGCGCAAGGATGTGCTCCTGGGCGGCCGGCAGCAGGCTCAGGCGTTGCGTCGGCCCGCCGCTCGTCCACTTCGACCACTCGAACCCGTGGAACAGGCCGCAGCAGATCTCGTGGCGCTTCAAGAGCTCGGCGACGGCCTGCTCCTGATCGATCGCAGTCTCGCCCTTGCCACCACTCCCGGTGTAGTCGGCGAGCGCGCTCTTGAGCTGGTCCGCGAGGCCGAGGTAGTCGACGACGAGGCCGCCCGGCTTGTCCTTGAAGACGCGGTTCACGCGCGCGATCGCCTGCATCAGGCCGTGTCCGCGCATCGGCTTGTCGACGTACATCGTGTGCAGGCAGGGGACGTCGAAGCCCGTCAGCCACATGTCGCGCACGATCACGATCCGCAGCGGATCCTGCGGGTTCTTGAAGCGCTTCGCGATCGCCTCGCGCCGCGACTTACTGCGAATGTGGTCCTGCCACGGAACCGGGTCCGACGCGCTGCCGGTCATGATCACCTTGATCGCGCCGTGCTGGTCGTCGCCAGCGTGCCACGCCGGCCGCAAGCGTCGGATCTCCTCATACAGCCCGACGCAGATCCGCCGGCTCATGCAGACCACGAGCGCCTTGCCCGCCATCGCTTCGAGCCGCTTCTCGAAGTGCTCGACCAAGTCCTTCGCGATCAGCCGCACGCGTTTCTCGCTACCGACGATCGCCTCGAGCGCGGCCCACTTGGTCTTCAGCTTCTCCTTGCGCTGGACCTCTTCGCCTTCCGTCGCCTCTTCGAACTCCGCGTCAAGCGTCGGTCGTGCCGAAGGGGTCAGCTCGAGTTGCGCCAAGCGGCTCTCGTAGTAGATCGGGACCGTCGCCTTGTCCCGCACCGCCTGCTGGATGTCGTAGATGCTGATGTAGTCGCCGAAGACCGCGCGGGTGTTCTTGTCGGACGTCGCAATCGGCGTCCCGGTGAACCCGATGAACGACGCATTCGGCAGCGCGTCGCGCATGTGTTTCGCGAAGCC
>SCVU01000756.1 GCA_004296785.1 Planctomycetota bacterium | reverse complement strand
GTCGCCGGTGCGGCTGATGCCCTCGCTGTACAGGATGTCGAACTCGGCGCGGCGGAACGGCGGCGCGATCTTGTTCTTGACGACGGTGACCTTCGTGCGGCTGCCGATCGTCTCCTCGCCTTCCTTGACCTGCCCGATGCGGCGGATGTCGAGGCGCACCGACGAGTAGAACTTCAGCGCGCGGCCGCCGGTCGTGGTCTCGGGGCTGCCGAACATCACGCCGATCTTCTCGCGGATCTGGTTGATGAAGACGACCAGGCAGTCCGTGCGCGCGATCGCGGCGGTCAGCTTGCGCATCGCCTGGCTCATCAACCGCGCGTGCAGGCCGACGAAGCTGTCGCCCATCTCGCCCTCGAGCTCGGCCTTCGGCACCAGCGCGGCGACCGAGTCGACGACCAGCACGTCGACCGAGTTCGACTTGACCAGCGTCTCGAGGATCTCGAGCGCCTGCTCGCCGTTGTCCGGCTGGCTGATCAACAGGTCCTCGAGCTTGACCCCGAGCTTGCGCGCGTACGACGGATCGAGCGCGTGCTCGGCGTCGATGATCGCGCAGATCCCGCCGTCCTTCTGGGCGTTGGCGACGACCGTCAGTGCGAGCGTCGTCTTGCCCGAGCTCTCGGGCCCGAAGATCTCGACGATGCGGCCGCGCGGCAGCCCGGTGCCGCCGAGCGCGAGGTCGAGGCTGATCGAGCCGGTCGAGATGCAGCGGATCTCGCGCGGCAGCGCGCCTTCGCCGAGGCGCATGATCGCGCCCTTGCCGTAGCTCTTCTCGATCTCGCCGAGCGCGGCATCGAGCGACCGATCGCGCTCCACGCGCGCGGCATCGGTCTTGGACTTGTCCTTCGGATCGTCTTTCTTGGGAAGCGGGAGGCTCATGGGGCGCTATCGGCGCGTTTGGCGCGCCGCAATCGATTCGTCCAGATGCACAAGGAGCGGCCAACGGCCGTTCCTCCCCTAGGACGAGCGTAGCGCGCGACGGTGGCGGGTGAAAGCGCGGAATCCGCGCTCAACCGAGCGCGTGCGCCGACAGGCTCGGGTAGCGCGTGCGCCCTTCGACCTGCTGCGACTCGAGCAGCTCGACGCGCTCGGCGCGCCAGCGCAAGTCGAGCGCGAGCTCGCGCCATGCGCGCGGCGCCGGCAGCCCCGCGCGCGACCGCGCGATCGTCACGTGCGGCACGAACGGCTCCTCGCGCTCCGGCAGCGCGTGTCCGCTCGCCGCAACCGCGCGCCGGCACGCGGCCGCGAGCTCGCCGAGCCTTGCGAGCGCATCCGGCTCGCCGCCGACGCCCGCCCACAGCACGCGCTTCGCGCGACCGTCGGGAAAGCCGCCGGTCCCGCGCACGGCGAGATCGAGCGGCACGTGCCCGGCGAGCTCCCGCTCGATCTCGGCGGGCAGCCCTGCCAGCACTTCCGCGCCCGTCACGCCGAGAAAGTGCAGCGTCACGTGGAGGTTCGCGGCCGGCACGAGCCGCAGCTCGTCGAGATGCGCGCCGAGCGCCGCGTGCGCGCGCGCCGCGAGGTCCTTCGCGACCGCCTCGGGCAAGCGCAGCGCGAGGAAGACGCGCATCGCCCGCGGCTCAGCCGATCATCGCCGCGAGCTCGTTGTACCGCGTCTCGATCTCCGAGCGCGAGCGCTTGACGAGCTCGTGGTTCGAGAAGCCCTGCACGCAGTAGCTCGCCGTCACGGTGCCGTACAGCATCGCGCGCCGCAGCGTCGCCGGCTCGGCGTTCTGCGCGGCCGCGACGTAGCCCATGAAGCCGCCCGCGAAGCAATCGCCGGCGCCGGTCGGATCGACGACCTCCTCGACCGGATAGGCCGGCAGCGCCGCGTGCACGTCCTTGCCGATCAGGAACGCGCCGTGCTCGCCCTTCTTCAGCAGCACGAAGCGCGGGCCGAGCGCGAGCACCTTGCGCGCCGCGCGGATCAGGCTCTTCTCGCCGGTCAGCATGCGCGCCTCCTCGTCGTTCAGCACGAGGCCGTCGAGCTTGCCGAGCAGCCTCTTCAAATCGGCGAGCGCGATGTCGATCCACAGGTTCATCGTGTCGGCCATCACGAAGCGCGGTCGCTTGACCTGCGCGAGCGCCTTCATCTGCACGGCCGGCGCGCAGTTGGCGAGGAACACGAACTCGCTGTCGCGGTACGCGGCCGGCACCTTCGGATCGAAGGTCGCGAGCACGTTGAGATCCGTCGCGAGCGTCGTGCGCGTGTTCCAGTCGGCCTCGTAGCGGCCGCTCCAGTGGAACGTCTTGCCCTTGGCGATCTCGACGCCGCGGTCGTCGACGCCGCGCGCGCGCAGCGGCGCCAACCGCTCGGCGCCGAAGTCCTCGCCGACCACCGAGACGAGCCGCACCGGCGCGAAGTACGACGCGGCCGACGCAAAGTACATCGCGGAGCCGCCGAGCAGCTTCTTCTTCTTCGCGTACGGCGTCTCGACGTCGTCGAACGCCACCGTGCCGACCACCATCAACGACATGCTGTGCAGGACTCCACGAGCGCGGGGAAGCGGGAAAAGGGCGCGGGATTAGACGCGCGCGCCCCCCTTGGCTGCAACGGCTCCCTCGACTCCCGCCGCGCGCGCCGCGCGCATCCGCGAGCGCGCGCCGGGTGCGAGCAGGAACAACCCGCCCGCGCAGCCGATCAGCATCTGCGTCAGCCGGAACGTCACGCTGACGGCGACGCCCAGCGCGCCGCTCGCGCCGATGAGCTCGAACAGGTACTGGTAGACCGCTTCACCGAGGCCCCATCCCGCCGGCGCGATCGGCAGCGCGGTGACCATGCTCGCGACGGGCACGATCACGAAGTACTGCGCGAGCGAGACCTCGTCGCTGCGCACGCCGTACGCGTGGCCGAGCAGCGCGACGCCGCAGATCACGCCGCAGTGGTTCGCCAGCGACAGGACCGCGCAGCCGGCGAGTTCGAGCGGGTGGCGCGCGTACACGAGCAGCGCGCCGTCGAGCAGCCGCAGCTTCGGCCCGAGCTTCGGGTGCGCGCACAGCTTCTCCCAGCCGAGCGCGCGCCGCAGCGGCGCCGCGAAGTAGACCAGCGCGCCGGCGAGCATCGCGGCGAGCAGCAGCAGCACCGGCTTGCGCAACGCGTCGAAGCCGGCGTCGCCCGAGGCGAGGATCACCGCCGCCGCGAGCACGACGAGCACGAGCAGGCCGAGCACGCGGTCGACCAGCGCCGAGAGCGCGGCTTCGAGGCGCTTGCCGGGGTTCTCGAGCGCGACCGCGCCCATCTTCACGACGTCGCCGCCGGTCAGCCCCGGCATCACGAGGTTGAAGAACAGCCCGAGGAAGTTGAGGCGCAGGCTGTCCCAGAAACCGCTGGCGCAGCCGGCGACGCGCAAGAGCCGCCACCAGCGCGTCGTGCCGCACGCGAAGGCCGCGAGGAAGCACGCCAGCGCCGCCGCGACCCAGCCGAGCTCGACTTCGCGGAACACGCGCGGCAGTCCGGGCTGCCACGACAGCCGCGGCTTCGTGCGATCGCGCGTCTGCCGCTCGAGCGCCACGCGCTCGCCGCGCGCGAGCTTCTCCGCGACCTCGGGCGGCCACGGCGCCGAGCTCGCGTGAGGCGCGCG
>SCVU01000755.1 GCA_004296785.1 Planctomycetota bacterium | reverse complement strand
TGATCGCGAGCGCACACGCGCCGAGCGTGATCAGCACGTCGTGGATCAGCGCGACGATCGCGCCCCAGCCGTACGAGTACTCGGCGAAGCGCACGCGCACATAGATCAGGATCGCGAACATCGACAGCAGGATCGCGAGGATCGCCTTGTTGGTGAGCTCACCGACGACCTGCTTGCTGACGACCGCGGACTCCGCGATCGGCGACGCGAGCACGTAGACGTTGCCCGTCGAGTCCTTCGCGGTGCCCTGGAACGCGGCTTCGATCGCGACGCGCAGCGAGGCCTGGTCGGGCACGCTCGTCAGCGCGGCCTTCACGTGGTGCAGGCTCGGGCGATCCGCGTCGCGCGTGACGACGACGTCCTTCAGCAGCGCGACCTCGGCGAGGCGCGACTGCACGTCGGACTCGAGGTGCGGGCTCTCGAAGGACAGGCGCACCTCCGTCGTCGGCGGCGACGCCGCCGAATCGAGCTTCTCGATCTCGACCGGACCGCGTTGCAGGATCCCGGCCAGCGCTTGGCGCACGGTGCTCTCGAACGCGTTGACCTGTGCGGACTCGTCCGCGTCGGAATCGGTCTTGAACGTGATGCGGAACGACGTGTAGCCCTTGTCGCCGACCGCCGATTCCGAGACGGCCTTCACTTCGGAGCCGCCGATGTCGCCCTCGATCTTCGCGACCTCGGCCTGCATCGCGTCGCGCGTCATCGGCTGCTCGGTGCGCAGCATGACCGTGCCGCCGCCGAGGAACTCGATGCCCAGGCGCTGCTTGTTCGGCAGGCTGAGGAACAGCACGACGCCCGCGAGGATCACGAGGATCGAGCCGGCGAAGCAGGCCCGCGCGCGCGCCATGAACCGGTAGTTCGCGTCGGCCATCCAGCGGCCCATCTTGAACTCCTTCAGGCCGCGCTCGAGCGCGAAGTGCACGAGCACGCGCGTGATCACGAGCTGCGCGAACAGCGTCGTGAAGATGCCGATGCACAGCGTGACGGCGAAGCCGCGCACGGGGCCCGACCCGACGTTGTAGAGGATGAAGCCGGCGATCAGCGTTGTGACGTTGCCGTCGAAGATCGCGGTGAACGCCTTGTCGAAGCCGTCCTTCGCGGCCTGTTTGACGGCCTTGCCCGCCTCGGCCTCTTCGCGGATGCGGTCGAAGATCAGGATGTTGGCGTCGAGCGCCATGCCGATCGTCAGGATGATCCCGCCGATGCCCGGCAGCGTCAGCGTCGCGTCCATGAATGCGAGCCCGCCGAGGATCAGGAGCCCGTTGCACAACAGCGAGATCGACGCGAACACGCCGAGCACCCGGTAGTACGCGACCATGAAGCCGCACACGACGATGAACGCGACGGCGCCCGCCCACATGTTGCGCGCGATGTTGTCGGCGCCGAGCGTCGGGCCGACGCGCTCCATGTGCTCGAGCTTCGGCTTGATCTGCAGCGAACCCGAGCGCAGCACCGTCACGACCTGACTGACGTACTGCTCGGTGAAGCGGCCCTCGATGATGCCCTCGCCGGGCAGCGGGACGTTCAGCGACGGCGCCATGATCACCTCGCCGTTCAGCACGATCGCCATGTTCCGGTTCAGGAACTGGCGCGTGAAATCGCTGAACGCGACCTTGTAGCGCGTGTCGAACTCGAAGCCGACCGCGGGGAACCCGGTCGGATCCTGCGAGACGCCGACGTGCTTGAGGTGCTGGCCGGTGAAGCGCCACTCGGGCTTGTCGAGCTGTTCGAGCACCGGCACGGCGCGCGTGGACTCCGGCGGCGGCTGCTGACCGGGCTGCAGATCGTCGATGCGGCGCGGGTGCCAGCGCACGAGCTCGTGCGGGCCGCCCTGGTCGCGCGGCAGCCGGTTGAACACCGACAGCGCAGACTCCGGATTCTTCGCGGCCCACTCCGTCATCCGCGTCTGTTCGGCCTGCAGATCCGTGCCCTTGCCGGCGAGGTCGGAGTTGTCGACGACGATGCCGAACGAAAGCTCGCCGAGGTTCTCGATCGCGCTGCGGATCGCGTCGTCGCTGAACAGCGCGACTTCCTCGCCCGCCGCGTGCGGACCGGCGGCCGTCTTCGTGTAGCCGCGCTGCTCGACGTGGATCACGGCGCCGATGCGGAACTTGTAGCGGATGCGCTCCTTGCCGATCGCGAGCACGCCGCCCGTCGCGGGGAAGCCCTCGACGATGGTCGGATCGGTCGCGTCGAGCTCGAGCGTCTCGTCGGCCGGCGCGATCTCCTTCGCGAGCTTGCCCGGCTGCGTCGAGGACGTCGCGCCGAGCAGGCCCGGCACTTCGATCACGAGCCGGTTCGTGCCTTCCTGCCGCACCAGCAGTTCGCGCACGCCCTGCGGGTCCGCGCGCTTGTAGATGATCTGCTGGATCTGCGCCATCAGCGCGCCGCGGTTCTCACCCTTCGCGATGATCCCCTTCGCCTCGGCGTCGTCGAAGTCGACGCTGTACACGTAGCGCGTGCCGCCGTTGAGATCGAGGCCGAGCCGGAACGGCTGCGACTTGAACAGCAGCAGCCCGGCGGCGATGCCGAGGAGCCCGAAGATGAGGATCAGCTTGCGGCCGACGTTTTCCGTCATGGGAAGGGTTCAGGCTCTGAGGATGCGGACCCTCGCGCTGCCGCGCGAGCAGCTTCGACGCGCGAGCGGCGCCGACGTGCGAGCGGTGCGCGGTGGAACTAGACCTTGACCGGCTGACCCGGCGCCGACGAACCCGGCGCGGCGGCGGCCGACGCGCTCGAGCTCGGAGCGGGAGTCGCGGCGGCGGCGCCGTCGACCGCACCGTCCACTCCGGTGTCGCCGTGGATCTCGCGCAGGCGGTTCTCCTTCGACGAGCGCTCGCGCATGTAGAACAGCTTCGCGCGCCGCACCTTGCGCGGGTTCGGGTTGCGCCGCTCGATCTCCTTGACGCGCGGGCTGTGCAGCGGGAACGTGCGCTCCACGCCTTCGCCCTGCACGATGCGGCGCACGACGACCGCGCGCGAGATGCCGCGGCCCTGCAGCGCGATCACGGTGCCGATGAAGAGCTGCACGCGCTCCTTGTCGCCTTCCTTGATCAGGTAGTGCACGGCGACTTCGTCGCCGAGGCCGAACCCGAGCGCCGCGTGACCGCCGGCGCCATGCACGCGCTGTTCGCGCTTGCTGTACGGAGTGCCCGGCTTGCCCGCTTCCTTTTCGATCT
>SCVU01000754.1 GCA_004296785.1 Planctomycetota bacterium | reverse complement strand
CAGCCGCCGCCGCGGATGCCGACGACGTTCGGACGCTCGGCCCCGTACACCGTGCGCTCGAGCAGTCGCGCGACGCCGCCGCGAACTCCGGACGGCGGCGGCGGCGCGAGCGCGACGACGTCCGCGGGCGTGCCGAACAGTCGAGTGCGCAGCACGCTCTGCGCGGCGGCGGCGAGGTCGAAGAGCTGGGCTGCGGAACGCGTGTCGAGGTCGAAGTCGAACGGCGGCGCAACCGCCTGTTGCCGCGTCGGCGCGGCGAACTCTGCAGGTGCGGCGTCCGCCGATTCGAGCGCCGCGACGTGCAGCACCGGTTCGGCTCGCGCGTCGAGCGACGCTGCGAGCGCCGGGGCAGCCGGCTCACGCGAGGCATGACCGGACCAAGCGAACCAACCGACGCCGCCTGCGACCAAGATGACCGCCGCGGCAGCGACGGCACCCGCGGTGGGCACGATCGGCTCCGGCCGCGCGACACATCCGAGCAGTGCCATCCCCCACGCGTCGCGCTTCCCGCCGTGGCGACGGTCGAGCCGCTCGCGCAGCAGCTCGAGCGCGCGCTTGTGCTGCGAACGCACCGTCGCCGGCGTCGTGCCGCGCCGCGCGGCGATCGCCGCGGGGCTCTCCCCCTGCAGGTAGAGCAGCAACAGCACGCCGCGGTACGGCTCGTCGAGCGCAAGCACCTCCGCGGCGACCGCCTGCGCCGTCTCGAGCGAGCGACGCATCTCGCTCTCGTCCGACTCCGCCGCGCGCGCCGTCCGCGCCTCGTGCTCGGCGCGCCGCAGTTCGCTGCGCCGCGCGTTCGCGACGCGCCGGCGCGTCAGCGTCGCGAGGAAGCCGCGCAGCGAACGAACGTCGCGCTGCGGACGCTCGAGCGCGGTGAGCATCACGTCCTGCGCGACGTCGTCGGCCGCGAAATCGTCGCGCAGCAGGCTGCGCGCGAGCCGGCGCACGAACTCGCGCTGCGCGACGAGCGCGTCGAGCTGCAGCGGGAAGGCGGAATCGGACATCGGGGCGGGCGTGTTCATCGCAGCGTTTCCTCTCGGGGACGCAAGAGGGACACCGCTCGCGCGCCATGCGTGGCGCGAAACTGCGGATTAGCATGGCGCCATGGAGGAAGGCGCCCAACAGGCGGTCGACTTCGAGTCCCTGCTCGCCGCGGGCAAGGACCTGACGTCGGCGGACGCCGCGCGCCTCGAAGCGCGGCTCGAGGCCGACGTCGAGAACGAGCGCGTTCGTGGGCTGCTGCTCGCGTACTACACGCGCGCGTCCCGCAACGACGCGCTCGCGGCGGAGGAACGCGCGTACGCGGCCCGCTCGCTCGAGCGGCTCGTGATCTGGGTGATGCAGCACCACGTCGAATGGTCGCAGGCGCGGTTCTCATCCTGGGCCTGGGCGCATGACACCGGACAGCGGTTTCGTTGGCTGCTCGCGTGGTCGAAGGCTGTGAAGCGCGCGCCCACGGACTTGCGCGTTCTGATGAACGCCGCGTTCTTCCACGCCTTGAACTCGGAGTCCGCGCTGCCCTTGCTCGAGCGCGCGCGCGAGCTCGCGCCGAACGACCCGGAAGTGCTGCGCACGCTGGCGATGCACCTGCGGCTCGGGCCGGGAGCGAACGCCCGCAGCCTCGAACTGCTCGAGCAGACCGTCGCGCTGGAGCAGCTGCCCGAGCGGCGCCGTTCCGATCTCGTGAGGCTCGCGCAAGCCGCATGGCGCGCGGAGCGTTGGGAACGAGCGGACTCCGCGGCGCGCGAGGCGCTGAGCTCGACCTTCGACGCGGCGCAGCCGGCATCGGACACGCTCGCGCACGAGGCCTGGCACGTCGCCGGCAAGTGCGCGCTGCACCGCGGCGACGCGGAGGAGGCGAAGCGCTGCCTGCTCGCTTCGACGGACGTGCGGCCCGGCGCGGTGCTGGCGCTGTGGCCGGGTCCGCGGATGGAGCTCGCCCAGCGCTTGCTCGGCCGCGGCGAGCGCGACATCGTGCTCGAGTACCTGCGGCGACTGGTCGGGCGCGTGAAGGTGATCCCGAGCAAGGGCCACGCAAGCCTGACGGACGACATCGGCGCTTGGATCGCGTCGCTCGAACGCGGCGCAACGCCCGACTTCGGCAACTACGCGCGCGAGTGAGCGCAGTCGTCGGCGCGCGGCGGACTCAGTGCGCCGGCTCGGCCGCGGCGGCTTCGGGCACCGGCTGACCGGCCTTCCAACCGTCGGCGCGCATGCGCTGGAGCAGCTCAATCGTCCGCTCGCGCTCGGCATGGCACAGCAGCAGCAACAGATCGCCCGGCTTCGACCACGCGAGCGCCGTCCGCACCGCTTCGATCTCGCTCGGCGCGCGCACGAGCGCGGAGTCGGGCGCGCCGGCGCGGCGCATCTCGCCCTCGATCATGCCGAGCACCTCGCCCTCCGCGCGCCCGCGCAGGTACTTCTTCATCTCCTTCAACACCGTGAGATCCGGCCGCGCCGCCCACGTCATCCGTGCGAGCTCGACGATCGACGCGTCGTCGCGATCGCCGGCCTGACCGACGAGCACGGCCCAGCGCTTCGGCGCGAGCGCGCGCGCCATCTCGAACAGCGCTTCGAAGCCGTGCGCGTTGTGCGCGAAGTCGACGATGCAGCGCACGCCCGTCGAGCCCGCGCCGCTTGTCGCGCTCGCTCCGCCCGTCGTGCCGAGCTCGAACACGTTGAGGCGGCCGGGATTCGAGTCCGGCGTCGACTCGAAGCTCTCGAGCCCGCGCGCGATCGCCTCGGGCGGCGCGCCGAGGTGGAACGCGATCGCGGCGGCGGCGAGGCAGTTCTCGACGTTGTGCCGCGCCGTTCCGTGCATCGTGATCGAGATCCGACCGACGCGGCCGAGTGCGTGAGCGCGCGTCGAACGGCGCGCGGCGTCGGGCTCGAGCAGCGTCAGCGCGCCGTCGCGCACGACGCAGGCCGTGCCGCCCGCGGCGAGGTGGGCGGCGACGAGCGGGTTGGATTCGGAGCGCGCGAACCACGTGATCGGAGCCTTCACGGCGCGCGCGGGCGCGTGCAAGAGCTCGCAGTCCGCGTTCAGCACGACGCGCTCGGCGATCCGCGTGACGACGAACTTCGCGTCGGCGAGCAGCTCGAGCGTCGCGTTGCCGAACTCGCCGAGGTGATCGTTGGCGACGTTCGTGATCGCCGCGACGTCGACCGATTCGAGCGCCATCCCGCGGCGCATGATCCCGCCGCGCGCGGTCTCGAGGATCGCGAGCTCGGTCCGCGCGTCGCGCAGCAGCAGGCGCGCGCCGACGGGCCCCGAGTAGTCGCCGCGGTCGAGGATCTCGTCGTCGACGCGCACCCAGTCGGTCGACGAGAGCCCGGTGTGCTTGCCCCACGCGGCGCCGATCGCGCCGAGCAGGCGCACGGTCGTCGTCTTGCCGTTCGTACCGGTGACGATCGCGGTCGGGATCGCGCGTAGCTCGGACCAAGGGACTTCGGCGGCGTCGGGCAGCGCGTCGAGCGCGTAGCTGTGCGACCAGCGTCCGTGCCCGACGCTCGCCAGCTTGTCGTCCCAGTAGAACGGCACGCGGTGTTCGATCGCAGCGGCGCGCAGCGCGGGCAGGCGCGGGTTGCGCTCGGCATCGATCTTCGCGCGCAGCGCGGGCGCGACCTCGTTCGGATCGCGCGCGGGTGCGCCCCGCAGCACGTCGAGCGCCGACGCGAACGCCCACTCGTTGACCTCGGTCGCCGCGAGCAGCGCGTCCATCGGAGCGGCGAGCGCGAGCATCGCGCCGCCGGGGAAGACGCGCGCGGTCGAGGCCTCGTGCTCCCAACCGACGAGCGGCAGCACGCGCGCGAGCTCCGCGCGCCACGCGCGCACGAGTCGCTCGCCGTCCTCGTGCGGCTCGAGGCCGACTTCGAGGATCGCGCTCGGGCGGTCCCACAGGAAGTTCGCGCCGCGCAGGCGACGCGAATCGCGCTGGTTCATCTCGCGTTGGCTCCGCTCGCGGCCCGCGCTAGTCCTCGGTCTCGCGCGCCAGGCGCACGCCGCGCTCGTCGCGCACGAGCCCTTCCATCCCGCTGCTGAACGCGCCGAGCGCGAGCGCGCCGACCTCCGGCGTCTCGAACGACAGCGGCGCGAGCGCCGGCGCGCTCGGCGCGGGCTTCTCGAACTCCGGTTGGAAGCCGGTGATCTGCTTCCAGCAGCGCTGGATGTTGTCGCCGAACGCGAGCAACAGATCGCCGGGCCGGCACAGCTTGAGCGCGTGGTCGAGCGCCGCGACCTCCTCGGGGATCATGTCGATCTCGCGGCTCTCGACGCCGCTCTGCAGCAGCGTGTCGCGCAGCATCTTCGGCACTTCCTCGGGCCCGCGGCCGCGCAGGCCGTCGTCGCGGCGCACGACGTAGCGCTGGAACTTGCCCGCGCACAAGCGCGCCATCTCGATGATGTTCTCGTTGCGCCGATCGCCGGGCGCGGCGAGCACGATCAAGCGCTTGCCCTTGACGTCGAGGCGCTCGACGAGCTGCACCATCGCGCCGATCGCGGCCGGGTTGTGCCCGTAGTCGAGGATCACCTTGAACGGGTGGTCGTCGCAGATGTTCATCCGGCCGGGGGCCTGGAAGAAGCTCGTGTCGAACGTGCGCAGCCCGTGGCGGATCTCCTCGAGCTTGATGCCCATCGAGTACGTGATCGCCGCTGCGAACATCGCGTTCTGCACGTTGTGCATCGCGCGGCCCTCGAGCGTCGCCGGCACGAGGTGCGTCCACAAGAGCGGCACGTGCGCGCCCTTGTCGTAGATCGTGATCATGTGCCCGTTCATCGCCTGCTCGAGCACGAGCGCGCGGCCGCCGGCGCGGATGTGCTCGCGCACCAGCGGGTGGCTCGGGTTCATCGTCACGTAGCAGACGTGCTCGGCGCGCGTGTAGTCGGCCATCCGCAGCGTGTGCACGTTGTCCGCGTTCAGCACCGCGGTGTCCTTCGCGGTCTCGACGATGATGCGTTTGACCTTGGCGAGCTGCTCGAGCGTGTCGATGCCGTTCAGGCCCAGGTGATCGTTCGTCACGTTGAGCACCGCGCCGACGTTGCAGCGCCGGTACCCCAGGCCGCTGCGCAGCAGGCCGCCGCGCGCCGATTCGAGCACCGCCGCGTCGACCGACGGATCGCGCAGGATCATCCGCGCCGCCATCGGGCCGGTCATGTCGCCCTTCACCGTCATGTGGCCGTCGATGTACACGCCGTCGGTCGTCGCGAGGCCGACGTGGTGGCCGGCCATCTTGAACACGTGCGCGACCATGCGCGCCGTCGTCGTCTTGCCGTTCGTGCCGGTGATCGCCGCGATCGGGATGCGCGACGGCGTATTCGGCGGGAACAGCATGTCCATCACCTTGCCGGCGACGTCGCGCGGCTTGCCCTCGGTCGGCGCCACGTGCATGCGGAAGCCGGGCGCCGCGTTGACCTCGCAGATCGCGCCGCCGTTGTCCTTGTACGAGACCGCGATGTCGGGCGTCAGGAAGTCGACGCCGCACACGTCGAGCCCGATCGCGCGCGCGGTGCGCTCGGCCATCTCGCGATTGTCCGGGTGCACGACGTCGGTGACGTCGATCGCGGTGCCGCCGGTCGAGAGGTTGCCGGTCTTGCGCAGGTACACGACCTCGCCGGCCGCGGGCACCGTGTCCTTCGTGTAGCCCTTGGCCGCGAGCAGCACCTCGGCCTGGTGGTCGAACTCGAGCTTCGTCAGCACCTTCTCGTGGCCGACGCCGCGGCGCGGATCGGCGTTGACGACGTCGACGAGCGCGGCGATCGTGCGCTCGCCGTCGCCGACGACGTGGCCGGGCACGCGCTTGGACGCCGCGATCAGCTCGCCGTCGACGACGAGCAGCCGGTGGTCCTCGCCGACGACGTACTTCTCGACGATCACGCCGCGCGAGTGCTTGCGCGCTTCCGTGAACGCGGCCTCGATCTGCTCGCGGCTCGTGAGGTTGACCGACACGCCGCGGCCGTGATTCGCGTCGAGCGGCTTGACGACCACCGGCCAGCCGATGCGCTCGGCCGCGCTCACCGCGTCATCGCTCGAGTACGTCAGCCGCTGCTTCGGCACCGGCAGGCCGAGGTCGGAGAGCAGTCGATTCGTCTCCTCCTTGTCGCTGGCGAGCTCGACCGAGATGTGCCGCGTCTCGCTCGTCACCGTCGCCTGGATGCGCTTCTGGTACTTGCCGTGGCCGAACTGCACGAGCGAGTAGCGGTTGAGCCGCAGCCACGGGATCCCGCGATCCTCCGCGGCCTTGACCAGCGACGCGGTCGACGGACCGAGCGCGAGTCGCTGCGAGCTCTTGATGAACGCGTCCTTCTCCTTCTCCCAGTCGAAGGCCTTGCCGCGGATGCGCTCGGGCTTCAGCTCCTCGGGCAGCAGGTGGTGCAACAGCTCGAGCGCGAGCCGACCGGCCTCGAGGCCGACCTCCTCCTGCTCGTACTCGAAGACGACGTCGTACTGACCGGGCTGGCCGTTGCCGCGCGTCTTGCCGAACGTGACGTGCGCGCCCGCGACGTTCTGCAGTTCGATCGCCGCATGCTCGAGCACGTGCCCGAGCCACGTGCCCTCGTCCTCGACGAGGCGCTTCACGAAGCCGCCCTCGGTGCTGTACGAGCAGCCGTGCTCGCGCAGACCGGGCAGGCACTCGAGCAGCGCGCGGTTGTAGTCGCGGCCGAGCTTGCCGGTCGGCCACGCCTCGAGGTGCTCGAGATCGAGCACCAGGCGGATCACGCGGAACTGCGCGTAGAGATTCGGTCCGAGGTAGACGGAGGTGCCGAGGATCTTCAAGCGGGAACCCGAGCGCGCTGAGTGGCGCCCGGCCGTGCGGGGGGACGGGCCGACAGGGTCTGGAACGGCGAGTGTATCCGACGTACCGAGCCCGCCTCGACTCCGGCGAGTTGGCGCCA
>SCVU01000753.1 GCA_004296785.1 Planctomycetota bacterium | reverse complement strand
GCTCTTCCGATCTTCGACGTCGAGCTGACCGCGGAGGAGCTCGCGCTCTCCGACGCGCAGCTCGAGCTCGCGCGCGCCGAGAGCACGGCGCGCGAGGCGCGCGAGGCGCTGCACGCGGCGCTCGGGCTGGCGCAGCCGCTCGCCGGCTGGCAGCTTGCGGCGGCGAGCCCGCTCGCGGCGCTGCCCGCCGACGCGCTCGCGGACGTCGAGGCGCGCGCGCTCGGGGCGAGCCTCGATCTCGAGCGCAGCCGCGCGCGCATGCGCGCGCAGGCGCTCGGCGCCGGCATCGAGGCCTGGGACGCCGCATTCGCGAGCTTCGAGCTCGGGATCGCCGCGCAGCGCGACCCGGACCTCGGCGAGACCGGCGTCGGACCGTCCCTCGCGCTCGCACTGCCGATCTTCGACGCCGGCGCGCCCGCGCGCGCGGCCGCGCTGGGCGAGCTGCGCGCGCTCGTCGCCGAGCACGCGGTGCTCACGGTGGAGATCCGCACGCAGGCGCGCCGACTCCGCGAGCGCGTGCTCGCCGCGGACGCGCGCGTCGTCGCGCTGCAGGACGTGCACCTGCCGGCGCTGCGGCGCTTCGTCACGGACACGCTGCGCAACTACAACGCGATGCAGATCGGAGCGTTCGACGTCGTGCGCGCGCGCAAGCGCGAGCTCGACGGCGAGCGCGAGCTCGTGCGCTCGCAGGCGGCCGCGCGGCGAGCGCGCCTCGAGCTCGAGGAGCTGCTCGCCGGACGACTCGCGCGCGGCGCGGCGCCGCGGGGCGCCGAGGACGATCCCGCGCCGCAAGCCACGTCGCACCTTTCCAACGGAGGCGGACATTGAATCCCTCGCGCCGGCAATTCCTCGTTCGTTCGACTCACGCTGCGCTCGGCGCGGCGCCGCTCGCGCTCGCGCATGCGCCGGCGCGCGCCGCGCGCCCCGCGCTGCTCGCGCCGCGACAGGACGCGGCGGGCCTCGGCTATCGACCGACGGTCACGCCCAACGGCGTCGCGCTCCCGTTCCGCGTCGTCGACGGCGTCAAGGTGTTCCACCTCGTCGCCGAGGAGGTCGAGCACGAGTTCGCGCCGGGCATGCGCGCGTTCTGCTACGGCTACAACGGCCGCGTGCACGGCCCGACGATCGAAGCGGTCGAGGGCGATCGCGTGCGCATCTACGTGACGAATCGCCTCGACGTGCCGACGACGACGCACTGGCACGGGCTGATCCTGCCGAACGGGATGGACGGCATCGGCGGGCTCACGCAGCGGCCGATCCTGCCCGGCGAGACGTTCAAGTACGAGTTCGTGCTGCGCCAGCACGGCACGTATATGTACCACTCGCACCACGACGAGATGACGCAGATGGCGCTCGGGATGATGGGGATGTTCGTCATCCACCCGCGCTCGCCCGCGGGTCCGCCGCCTGATCGCGACTACACGTTCCTGCTCAGCGAGTGGAAGCTCGCGGTCGGCGCGCGGCGGCCCGATCCCAACGAGATGAGCGACTTCAACGTGCTGACCTTCAACGCGAAGATCGCACCGGCAACGGCGCCGATCGTCGCGCGGCGCGGCGAGCGCGTGCGCATCCGCATCGGCAACTTGAGCGCGATGGACCACCACCCGATCCACCTGCACGGCCACGCGTTCCGCGTCGTCGAGACCGACGGCGGGCCGATCGAGCCGGCGGGACAGTGGCCCGAGGTCAGCGTGCTGGTGCCGGTCGGCAGCACGCGGACGATCGAGTTCGTCGCCGACAACCCGGGCGACTGGGCGCTGCACTGCCACATGACGCACCACGTGATGACGCAGATGGGGCACGGGATCCCGAACCTCGTCGGCGTCGACCCCAGCAAGTTCGACGACGGCATCGCCGAGCTCGTGCCGGAGTTCGATTCGATGGGGATGGCCGCGCACGGCGAGACCGACGATTCGGTGCCGCCGAACAGCCTGCCGATGGTCGGCATGCGCGGGCCGTTCGGCTACATCACGATGAGCGGGATGTTCACGCTGCTGAAGGTGCGCGACGAGCTCGCCGAGGGCGTCGATCCGGGGCCGTACCAGCACCCGAGCGGGACGCTCGCGCTTCCGGCGAGCGCCGAGGAGCTGCGCGCGGACGGCATCGCGGGCTGAGCGCGCGCGGCGGCGCCGCTTCAGCGCTTCTCCGCGCTGCTCTTCTTCGCGCCACCCTTCGTGCGCTGAGCGATCGCCGCTTCTTCCGCGATGCGGTACTCGACGATGCGACGCACGAGCGGCGCGGGCAGCGGCTGCTCGGGCTGGAACTGGATCGCGCCGGTGGTCGTCTTGAACCCGGCGAGTTCCTGCGCGAACGCCTTCGTCACGCTCATGCTGCCCGGGTACAGCGCGCAGTGCTTCGCCGCCGCGCCGTAATAGACGAGCGCGCGGCCGTCCAGGCGCAGCATCGGGAGCCGGTAGCCGAAGTCCTCGACCGCCTTCGGCGCCGCAGCGCGCAACTGCGCGCGCAGCTTCGCGAGCGCCGCGCGCTGCTCCGCGGGCAGCTTCGCGAGGAATGCGTCGATCGGACTGGGCCGGTTCGTCGGCGTCGCAGTCGCCGCGCTCTTCCTCGTCGCCGCGCCCTTGGTCGTCGCCGCGCTCTTCTTCGCTCGCATGCTCTGTCCTTTGCTGTTCCTCACGCACTCGTCGCGCGCACGCGGACCGCCGCGCGGGTCACGACTTCGCCTTCGGACGGTAGTACAAGTCGTACTCGGTGGTCCATGACGCGCCATCGTCGGTGCTGATCTCGCCCCACTGACGCACCTCGGCGCCCGGGAGGTCGAAGAAGCGCATCCGCCGCAACTGCACGCGACCGTCGGGCTGCGGCAGCTTGGCGGCGATCGACATGCAGCCGTCGGCGAATGCGCCGCTGAAGTCGAGCTCGTTGCCCGTGTCGTCGACCCAGTGCTGGCGCCATTCGCCGCGCCGCGCGTCGTAGCGATTGAAGCTCTTGCCCGCTCCGCCCTGCGCGCTCTGCCAATTCTCGAGCACGACGCAGCCGTTGAGGATCGACTCGACGACGCTCGAGCCCGCGCGCGCGCCGGTCGCCGTGTACACGTCCCACTCGCCGACCCAGAAGTCGAACTGACGCGCCTCGGGCGGCGGCTGGTAACGGCCGGTCATGGCCGTCCCGACTCTCGCCGCCAGCGCGGCGAAGCGCGGATCGCCGCGCAGGCTCGCGAGATCGGTGTCGGACTCGAACGTCGGGCGATCGTCGAATCCGGCCTCGACCGCCGCCGTCAGCGCCGCGAAGGCTGGCTCGGTCTTGCCCTGCAGCGCGAGCGCGCAGGCCGTGTTGTAGCGCGCGTGCGAAACGCCCGGGCCGCTCGTGACCCGCTCGTAGGCTTCGATCGCGCGCGCGTAGTCCTTCAGCATGTGCCGGCAGTAGCCGAGGCGCACCCACGCGCGCAAGTCGCTCGGCGCGAGCACGGTCGCGCGCTGGAAGTGCGACGCGGCAGTCGTCCAGTCCTGCGCCGCGAACGCCGCTTCACCTTGCGCAACGAACTGTTGAGCGCTCGGCGCGAGCTCCTGCACGTGCGGCGCGGGAGCGGAGCCACGCGCCGCGGGCTCGGCCTCGGAGAGCGTGGCGCCGGACGCGCAAGCGCCGAGGCAGAGGCAGGTTCCGAGCACGATTCGGTGGAGCATCGTCATGGGGATCGTTTCGCAGACGCCGGTGGATCTCACTCGTTCCGCCGCGCGTCGAGACCGGGCGCGCGAGATCCAGCTTGTGACGGCGCGTGCGCAACGCCACGCCGCGCGCGTCGGTTTACCGAACAACTACTGGCTGCTGCGGTTCGCGAAACGAAGACGCGGCGCCGAGCCGCATCCACTTCCACATCGAGCACGGCGGCTCGAGCGCTGAAAGCGCGACCGGCGCGGACGCGGTCAGCGACCGCGTCCGCGCCGGTGTTCGCAGCGGCCTTCGCGCCGCTGCGATCTCGCGGAGCGACTAGCCGTCCGAATCCGCTTCGTCGTCGCCGGGGATCACGGCGAGCTCGAAGATCTGCTCGAGGCCGAAGTCCGAGCAGCCGTAGTGCGCGGCCGTGTCGAGGTCGTGATCGACCACGAACGCGATCGAGTTCGACGTCGGCATCCAGGCCGAGATCCCGTACTGCGCGAGCCCGTCGGCCGCCATCACGAGCGTCTGCTGGATCGTGCCCGAGCTCGCCAGCGGGATCTCGACGACGCCGCGCGCCGTGCCGATGCGGAACACCGACGGATCGCCGCAACCGTCGTACAGCGTGGGCACGCCGACCACCGTGGCCGTGAACATCGTGTTCGCCGCGCTCCACTTGAGCTTGTCGCTCTTCTCGCCGGTGTTGCTGTTCACCTTGATGCTCTTCACGGTGACGCCCGAGCTGCCCGCGACCGAGACGTCCGCTCCGGACGCGGTGGCGGTGACGCGCTTCGTCCCGTCCTCGCGAGTGTTGTCGCCCGCGTCGTTGATCGCCTTCGCGATGCGCTTCGCCTTGTCGGCCGCCGGCATGTCCTTCGGCAGGTCGTCGCCCTTGTTGGCGGTCCCCGACAGTCCCGTGGATCCCGCGATCGACACGTTCTCGCCGTTGTCGTTGACCTTCACCGTGACGCCTTCGTCGTTCGGTTTCGTCGGACTGCTGACGGTCACCTTCTGCGCGTGCAGCGAGGTGGCGAGGAACAGGGACACGAACGCACAGAGGTGGAGCGAACGCGAGTTCGAAATGAGTTGGAGCACGTTGGGTACCGAGTCGGACGTCGACCTCGTGCGCGAGGTCGGCGAGGTTGCGGGGAGAGAGGTGAGCTTCGACCCACGCGATGGTTCGGCGCGCCGGAGCGCGACGCTGCGCAGGCGACAGCTATCCGTCGCTCGAGCGCCGCGCGTTGCAGCGGGACGGCGCTTTCCCGCGCGGCGAACGGCGATGCGACGACGCCGCGAGGCGCCGGACGCTCACGCGCCGAGCTCGCGCGCGAGCTGCTCGAGGAAGTACCCGACGTCCGTGACGAGCCCGATCGCCTGCGTCGTGCCGCGGTTGCCGACCGCGATCGCTTGCAGCGCACTCGCGAGCATCAGGCACACGCTGTGGCTCGACCGCCAAGTTCTGGCTGGATCCAGTATCTTTGGCCTCGTCCAGGCGCTTTCGATCGCACGAGCTCCGCCGGCTCGAGCGCCAAGTCACCGAACACAGATCCAGTTTTCTCGAGGCATGGTGTGAGTTCTTCCGCCCCGGTTCCTGAGTCGCGCGCGATCCGCGTAGCCGTCGCTGACGACGCGCTGCAGGTCGACCTCGTCGACGGCCGGCGGATCAGCGTTCCGCTCGACTGGTTCCCGCGATTGCTGCAGGCGACGCCCGAGCAGCGCGGCCATTGGCGATTGATCGGGGACGGCGAGGGCATTCGCTGGCCCGACCTCGACGAAGACATCAGCGTCGCGGGGCTGTTGCGCGGACGCGCGGCTCCGGGCGCAACGCGCCGAGCGATCTGAGTCGGGGCACTCGTGATGCGCGACGCGGTGCTCGACGCTCCCGCGCAGCAGAATCGATCACTCCCTGCAGAGCTCCAACTCAACGTCCGCCCACCGGATCAACTCGGCAGGGAACGGAATGCCGATGGAGCCCGCGAGCGCGGACTCGACGCACGCAGCCAGTTGTGTCCAGCACTCGCGAAAACGCCGGAACTCGTCGGATGTCTCGCGCTCGAACTTCGCGGCGTCGACGGCATCGAGCACGGCTTGCAGTCCGTTCTGGTTCATCCGGACATGGCCGCCCTCCCCGAACTCCGATGCGGACTCGAGCACGACCCAGCGACCATCGAGCCTGACTTGGCAAGTTCGGTAGTCGGAGTCCAAGACGATGTACGACGCGCACGAGGGTTGGCGGGCCTGCTCGACCACTGACGCGAAGCAGCTCTCGAATCTCGAGACGTTACCCGCACTGAGTTGCTCGTACGGCGCGCCGCCTTGCGCACCATTCTCGCTCCGCACGACGAGCCCATCCGACCAGAGGCCGAGGATCAGGCGCGGGCCCCGCACGTACCCGTGTCGCGGAAGCCCGCCGCCGACGTCGTTCCGGAACTTCGCGAACAGCAGCACGGCATCGCTGCCTTGGATCGCAGGAGTCTGGCCTCGCCACGTTGGCATCACCGGACTCGCGGTGCTCGCCGCTCGTGAGCACGCGCCCGCGAGCAAGAGGCTCGCGACTGCCGACCAACGCGACACGCTCACGCCCCGAGCTCGCGCGCGAGCTGCTCGAGGAAGTACCCGACGTCCGTGACGAGCCCGATCGCCTGCGTCGTGCCGCGATTTCCGAGCTTCACCGGCACCGACTCCGTCATGTCGACGCACACCGTCCGCACGCGCGCCGGCAGCAGATTGCCGACCGCGATCGCGTGCAGCGCGCTCGCGAGCATCAGGCACACGCCCGCCCCGCGCAGAGCATCGACGTAGGCCGCCTGCGCGTCGAGCACGTTCGGGATCACGTCGACCAGCGGCCCGTCGTCGCGGATGGACCCCGCGAGCACGAACGGCACGTCGGCGCGCACGAGCTCGTACATCACGCCGCGCTGCAGCAACCCGCTCTGCACCGCCGCGCGGATCCCGCCCGCGCGATTGATCGCGTTGATCGTCCACAGATGGTTGCGGCTGCCGCCCTCGACCGCGCGCCCGCTCATCTGGCACACGCCGAGCGACGTCTTCAGCAGCGCCTTCTCCATGTCGTGCACGGCGAACGCGTTGCCCGACAGCAGCGCGTCGATCCAACCGCCGCGCACCAGCCGCGACAGCGGCGCGTCGCCGCCGGAGTGCACGATCGCGGGACCCGCGACGAGCACGATCCGCTCGCCGTTCTCGCGCGCGCGCCGCATCTCCTTCGCGGTGCCGGCGATCGCGATGCCCTTGTTGACCTCGGCCGACACGTCGTTCGCCATGAAGCCGAACACCGAGTACGAGCGGCTGCGCTCGGGCGGCTGCACGCGGATGCCGGCGCCGCGCAGCGCGACCGGTTCGCCGGCGCGCACGCGACCCTGCTTGACCGCGACCGGCTTGCCGTCCCGCAGCGCGATCGCGGCATCCATCTTGAGCTCGGCGACGCTCGTCCACTTGCCGGCCAGGCGCACCCACGTGTCGAAGTTCGTCGTCGAGTAGAACTCGTCGGGCAGGATGCCGTCGCGCTCCGCCGGCGCGAAGCGCGCATCGCCGACGCGCGACGTGGCGCCGAGATAGGAGAGCGCCTCGAGGATCGCGTCGAGCTTGTGCGGATCCGCGGTCTTCACGCGCAGGCGCGCCTTCGACGTGTCGGCATTGGTGCGGCCGACGTCGAGTTCGAGCACCTCGAACTCGCCGCCGTCCTCGACGATCCGCGCCATCACCTTGCGCAGGATGTCGGAGTCGATCAGGTGGCCTTCGAGCGCGACGTCCTCGTGCAGCATGCGCGCGAGTCTAGCCGAGCTCGAACGCGCGCGGCGCGCGGCGGCGCGGCGCGCTCAGGGCACGAATGCGAGCTTGTGCGTCTGCGTCGTGTCGACGTACGTCGCCATCGCCATGGTGTCGAAGCGCACGACCGCGGCCTCGGCGAGCACCGTGATCCCGAGCGTCGACGGCGCCGCCGGCAGCGGGATCTCGAGCACGCTCGTGCCGCTCGCGCCGCTCGGCGCGGGGAACGCGAGCACGGCGAGCGGCAGCACGTTCAGCGTGCATCCGCCCGGCAGCGGCAGGCTCCCCGCGTCGACGCCGAGCGCGAGCAGTCGTCCCGCGACGAAGATGTTGCAGCAGAACGGCGGCGTCGTGAGTTCGAACACGACCTTGCACGGCTGCGACAGCGACGGCGTCGGCTGCACCGACTCCTTCAGCGTCGGCAGCGGAGCGCCGCTCGACGAGCACGCGGGCGCGGCGACCGCGAGCGCGAGGTTCGGGCACTGCGCGGCGACGTGGGTGGCGGCGGGGAGCACGAGCGCGGCGACGATCGACGTGAGCTTCATGGCGACTCCTGTGCGTCGCGCGAGGCCGGCCGCGCGGCGTTGCGCCAGTCTAGTTCGGCGCCGCGACGCCCAGGGCCCGAACTTCGATCAGGGCCCGAACTTCAACTGGTGCGTCTCCGTCGTGTCGACGAACGTCTTCATCACCGAGATGTCGAAGCGCACGATCGCCGCCTGGGCGCGCACCGACAGACCGATCGTCGTCGGCGTCGCGGGCAGCGCGAGCTCGAGCGTGCTCAGGCTCGGCACGCTGGTGGGTCCGGGGATCGGCGTCAGCGACAGTGGCGTCACGCGCATCGGGCAACCGCCGGGCAGCACGATGCTGGCGGGCTCGACGCCGAGCGCCAGCAGCCGCGCGACGACGAACGCGCAGCACGACGGCGGCGCGAAGACCTGGACCTGCAGCTTGCACGGCGTCGACGTGAGTACCGTTTCCTGCAGCAGCGGCAGCGGCGCGCCGCTCGACGAGCAGGCCGGCGCGAGAACGGTGCTGACGAGGCTCGGACACTGCGC
>SCVU01000752.1 GCA_004296785.1 Planctomycetota bacterium | reverse complement strand
CGCCTCCGCCGGCCACGTCATCGTCGTCTCGCACAGCGTCCACCTGTCGGCCGCGATGCAGGCCGCGCAGGACGGCGACATCATCCTGCTGAAGAGCGGCCCGTACGGGACGCAGCTCTTCCTCCCGCCCTTCACCGCGAGCGGCAAGTCGCTCAGCCTCGTCGCCGACACCGGCGCGAGGGTCGAGGTCGGCGCGACCGTCACGCTCGAGAACGCATCGAGCGCGACGCCTGTGCTCGTGCAGGGCGTGACGTTCGCGCAGTTCTCCGCGATCTCCCCGCTGCTCGTCGTGCGCAACATGCCCGGCGCGGTGTGGATCGATCGCTGCGACGTCGCGGTGCAGTTCGAGTATCCGTTCACGTTCTCGTCGATGACGCCGGCGCTCGTCGACAACTGCGCGGCGCTGGTCGTTCACGACAGCTCGTTCCAAGGCGCGGCCGGCACGCAGCTGATGCCGGGCGGCGACGGACTGCGCGTCACCGCGTCGAACTCCGCGTTCTACGACTGCGCGTTCCACGGCGGCAGCGGCGGCGAGAAGAAGGCCGGCGGCAACGGCCTGCAGCTCGTCGGCGGCACCGCGTTCCTGTCGGGCGGCGCGTTCCTCGGCGGCAACGGCGACGACGGTTGGTTCGATCCGGGCAACCCGAGCGCGTGCTTCGACGGCGGAGCCGGTGGCGACGGACTGCTGCTCTCGAACGCGGCGAGCGCGAAGGCGCTCGACCTCACCGGCGCCGGCGGCAACGGCGGCACGGCGGGCGGCATCTGCACGCCCGGCGCCGCGGGCGTCGCGTTCGACACCGCGAACGGCACGCTCACGACGATCGCGACGAACGCACGCGACCTCGAGGTCTCGAGCCCGGTGCGCGAGGGCGAGACGCTGACGTGGAAGCTCAGCGGCAATCCGGGCGAGCTCGCGTTCCTCGACTACGGCGGCCAGCCGGGGTTCCTCGATCTGCCCGCGTGGAACGGCATGCTGCTGCTCGCGCCGCCGTTCTTCATGGCGTTCGCGGGCGTCGTGCCCGCCGGCGGCGAGCTCAGCGGCTCGATCCTCATCCACGAGCTCGGCCCCGGCGTCGAGGGCGCGATCGTCTGGGCGCAGTCGGGCTTCTTCGACGGCACGTCGGTGTTCCAGTCGGCGACGTCAGCGACGCTGCTGCTCGACCAGGCTTTCTAGTCGAGCGCGCGTTCGAGCGCGGCCTTGCCGGATCGCTGCGCGGTCCTGATCCGCGCTTCACACGCGCGCGGACGATGCGCGGGATGCGCATCCATCCCCTCTTTCCGCTCAGCATCCTCGCCACTCCGCTCCTCGCCGGCTCCGTCCACCTGACGAAGATCGGCGAGTACCGCACGCACGTCTACAACGCCGGCGCGTGCGAGATCCCGTCCTACGACGTGCGCTCCAAGCGCCTGTTCGTGATCAACGGCGCGACGAACAAGGTCGACGTGGTCGACCTCGCGAATCCCGCGCTCCCGACGTACCTGTTCTCCGTCGACCTCTCCGCGCACGGCGCGAATCCGACCAGCGTGGCGACGTGGCGCGGTCTCGTCGCCGTCTCGGTCGGCGCCGCGACGAAGACCGACCCGGGCAAGGTCGTGTTCTTCGGCGCCGACGGCACCGTGTACGCCGCCGTGACGGTCGGCGCGCTGCCGGACATGCTGTGCTTCACGCCGGACGGCGCGCGCGTGCTCGTCGCGGGCGAGGGCGAGCCGTCGAGCGACTACGCGGTCGACCCGCTCGGCACCGTCAGCATCATCGACGTGCAGAAGCCGCCGAGCCTGATCGCACAGGCGCACGTGACGACGCTCGACTTCAGCGCGTTCGACAACGCCGTGCTCGATCCGTCGGTGCGCGTGTTCGGCCCCGGTGCGAGCGTGGCGCAGGATTTCGAGCCCGAGTACGTCGCGGTCGCGCCGGACTCGAAGACCGCGTGGATCACGCTGCAGGAGAACAACGCGGTCGCGCGGCTCGACCTCGTGACGAAGTCGTTCACGGCGATCCAGGGCCTCGGGTTCAAGGACCACTTGCTCGCGGGCAACGGCATCGACGCGAGCGACAAGGACAGCGCGATCGCGATCGCGGGCTGGCCGGTCAAAGGCATGTACCTGCCCGACTCGATCGCGGCGTTCCGCGTCGGCGCGCAGGACTACTACGTGACGGCGAACGAAGGCGACGCGCGCGAGTGGGGCCCGTTCGTGGAGGAGGCGCGCGTCAAGGCGCTCGCGCTCGACGCGACGGCGTTCCCGAGCGCGGCGACGCTCAAGCTCGACGCGAATCTCGGCCGCCTCAACGTGACGAAAGCGAACGGCGATGCGGACGGCGACGGCGACTACGACGCGTTGTACGCGTTCGGCGCGCGCTCGATCACGATCCGCAAGGCCGACGGTTCGCTCGTGTGGGACAGCGGGCAGCAGCTCGAGGAGATCTGCGCGAACGCGTTCCCGCTCGACTTCAACGCGGACCACGCGGCGAACGCGAGCTTCGACACGCGCAGCGACAACAAGGGGCCTGAGCCCGAGGGCCTCGCGCTCGGCCGCGTCGGCGGCCGCTGGCACGCGTTCGTCGGGCTCGAGCGCATCGGCGGCATCGCGGTGTTCAACCTGCAGGATCCGGCGCACCCGGTGTTCGTCGAGTACGTGAACCCGCGCGACTTCGCGGGCGATCCGGCGCTCGACACCGCGGGCGATCTCGGCCCCGAGGGGCTGCAGTTCGTGCCGGCGGCGCTGAGCCCGAACGGCAAGGATCTGCTGATCGTCGGCAACGAGATCAGCGGCTCGACGGCGATCTTCCAGATCGACGCGCAGCCGTAGTCGGCGCGCGAGCGACACCAGCGCGTCGCGCGGGTCCGCGGGGACTCGCGCGACGCTTCACGGCGCGCGCTCAGCGCGGCCGCTTCTGCATCCAGAACGCGTTGCCGAAGCGCTCGCCGATCGGCAGTTCGAGCGCGTCGAACAGCGGCGCGAGCACGTCGAGCTCGCGCGTCGCTCCGTGCAGGTACGCGAGCGGCAGTCGCACCGCGTCGCCGTCCGCGCCGCCGAGCAGGTAGCTCGCGAGCAGGTACTGCTCGCTGTAGAAGCGCTCGATCCACGGCTCCGGATAGTCCTGCGGCAGGAACACGTCGTGGAGGCCGAACAGCAGTCCGGGCGGCAGCGCGGGCAGCACTTCGAGGAAGAACACCGTGACGTCGGAGTTCTGCAGCGTGCGGTGGCTCGAATCGATGAATAGCAGATCCTCGGCGCACAGCGGCTGCATCGCGCCGAGGTCGAGGCCCTCGAGCGGCATGCGCAGGCTCTCGTCGCACAGCGCGTCGATCTCCGCGCGCGGGCACGGATCGATCGAGATGATGCGCGTGCGCAGGCCGTGTTCGCGGATCGCGCGGCGCGCGAAGCGCGTCGAGTTGCCGGAGCCGACCTCGACGTACAGGCGCGGGTTGCGCTGCACGAGCAGGCCGTAGAGCACGGCGGCATCGACCGCGGGGAACCAGCCGTTGCACCAGTTCGGCTCGCGCTCGTGGAGCTCGGGCGTGCGATGCACGGGGATCTTGCGCAGCAGGTCGTGGTGCTGCGCGATCGGCGCCAGCGCCGTGCGCGCGTACGGAACGGCGGCGTCGAGCGTCGCGAGCAGGCGCTTGCCGCCGACGCCGTGGAGCAGCGGGCGCGGGCGCGGGTGGACCGGGTACTCGAGCTCGATGTGCCGGTACCCGGTCGGCGCGGTTTGCGGCGCGGCGGGAGTCGCGGCCGGGTGCTGAGACCCGGGCTGCGCGGGGGGAGCAGGTGTGCGCGGTGCGGGGGCGTCGAGGGGGTCGGGCGCTTGGAGTTGGGGCGGCATGCGGGGGCTGGCGCGAACTAGGCTACCCGTGAATCGGCTCGAGCCGCGTCGGGCGGCGGGATTTGCGCGCGTGAGCGGGGCGCTTTGGCACGCGCGCGCGATTTCGCGCGAGGTCGTAGTACCGATTCGCGCGCGATTCTCGTCTGCGCTCGGGAGTCCTCCCCATGAGCGGCGTTCTCGCCGACGCTGCCCCGCCGCACCCGCGTCAGACGAGATCCGTGTCCGCCAACTGGTACCACCAGTGGTCGCGCAGCCACAGCATGTCGTAGCGCGGGATGAAATTGCGCGCGACCATGAAGTAGTTCGTCGGGTGCACGCGCCAGTCGCGCTCCTGGAACCGCTCGAACCACGGCGACCACTCCGGGAACAACGCGGCGACGACTCCCGCTCCGCCGGCCCGCGCGCGCGCGAGCAGCGCCGCGTGCAGCTTGTCCCCCACCTCGGGCTCCTCCGGCGGCACGAGCCAGTCGACGACGAGCCCCATGTTCGCGTGCACCCAGTCCGCCTGCCGGTACACCGCGTACCCGCGCAGGATCCCGGCCGCGTCGCGCACGCCGAAGATCTCGTAGCGATTCCACGCGTGCTCGACGAAGCGCCAGTTGAGGAACGCGTCGTCGCGGATCGTCGAGACGCCCCACGGCCCGCAGCAGCGGTCGTACAGCCACTGCGCCTGCACGTCGAAGCGCGTGATCCGCTCGACGCCCGCCGGCAGCTCGCTCGGGCCCGCGCCCGGCGCGCGTCCGAGGATGCTCTGCGTGCGCACGATCTCGTAGTCGAGGAACGTCTTGCCGATGCGCCACGCGTCCTCGACCGGCCAGCCGTAGTGCACGACGTCCTTGTCGGGCGCGCCGTAGGCCGCGAAGAACGGCAGCGCGGTCTGCACGAACAGCCCCGGTCGCTTGAGCCCCGCGCGGTGCGCCGGGTCGACCATCGAGTCGACGATCTGCGCGAACACGCGCGTCTCGCCGCGCAGGCGCACGCGGTACGGCAGCGCCGCGTACTGCGACACGACCTTGCCGTCGACGAGCCCGAGCCAGATGCGGAACCCCGCCGGGTTCGCGCGGAACGCCCACG
>SCVU01000751.1 GCA_004296785.1 Planctomycetota bacterium | reverse complement strand
CTGTCGACGACCAACGACGAGCGGCTCGCCGGCAGCGCGCTCGGCACGTACGAGAGCGTCACGTACACCGGCGCGAACGGCGAGCCGATCCAGATGTGGGTCAACTACCCGCCGGGCTTCGACAAGTCGAAGAAGTACCCGCTGTTCATGCTGATCCACGGCGGTCCGCACAACGGCATCACCGACGGCATGAGCTTCCGCTGGAACGCGCAGGTCTTCGGCGCGTGGGGCTTCGTCACCGGCTGGCCGAACTTCCACGGCTCGAGCGGCTTCGGCCAGTCGTTCGCCGACTCGATCAATCCGCAGCAGGACGTGCTGCCGTACGAGGACGTGATCCGCGCCGCCGACTGGTTCCGCGCGCAGCCGTGGATCGACGCGAATCGGATGAGCGCCGGCGGCGGCAGCTACGGCGGTTACCTGACGACGATCCTGCTCGGCCGCGAGCATCCGTTCCGCGCGCTCGTCGCGCACGCGGCCGTCTACAACTGGTACACGCAGATGGGCGCCGACTACTCGTCGGAGGAAAGGCGCTTCGGGCCGTACTGGACGGAGGCGCAGCAGAAGGTGTTCGCGCAGGGCTCACCGCACTTCGGCGCCGCGCACTTCAAGACGCCGACGCTCGTGCTGCACGGGCAGAAGGACCAGCGCGTGCCGGTCAACCACGGGATCGAGCTGTACCACGCGCTCGTGCAGCGCGGCGTGCCGTCGCGCTTCGTGTACTTCCCCGACGAGAACCACTGGGTGCTGAAGCCCAACAACTCGCTGGTCTGGTACCGCGAAGTGAAGCGCTGGCTGGACGAGCACGGGAGCTAGGCCCGCTCGCGCACGCGGCGCTCGCGCTACGGCGCGCGTTCCTGGCGCGTGACGATCGGCACGAAGCCGAGCTCGAGCCCCTCGGGCGGCGCGACCAGCAGCGCCGGATCGAGCGCGACCAACTCGCCCGTCGTCGGCGGCGGCATGTAGTCGCGATCGATCGGCCACGCGGCGTGGATGCGCTCGACGAACGCCTGCAGCGCCGCCCGCTTCTCCTGGCTCCACGCGTACTGCTGGAACGACGGCTGGTCGACGAAGCGGTACCACCGATACGTGACGAGCGAGCCGTCGACGAGCCTGACCTGGAACGGTCCGGTGGCGGCGCCCGGAGTGGTCCAAGCGCCTTGCGACGGCGAGGTGAACGGCTGCCCAGGCTCGGCCAGCGCGAACTCGGCCTCGCGCAGCCCCGTCTCCGCGGGCACGTCGCCCGCGGCGACGGCGACGCGCTTGCCGTCGTCGTGGCGGTAGTACTGCGGGAATTGCCCGCGCGGCGCGCGACCACCCTCCTTCCAGACGAGCCCCCAGGTGTTGTCGTCGAACACCTGCGTGTCGAAGGTGTCGGCGACGCCTTCGATCGGCTGCCCGTCCTGATCGAAGCCGGGCGTGCGCGTGCTCAGCTTGGCGACGAACGCGCCCTGCGCATCGAAGCGTCCGCTCGGCGCGGCGCCTCCGCGGCGCCATTCGAGGAAGGCGTCGTGCAGCGCGTGCTTGGAGTAGTAGGTCACGTCCTGCACGAGCACCGCGCGACCGTCCGCGTCGACCGGGAAGCTCAACGTCGGGATCTTCGACCAACGCGAGCCGTCGCGCGCCGTTCCCACGAGTTGCGGCACCGTGTTGATCTCCATCGCGCCGCCGCCCATCAGACCGGGCCGCGTGTCGAGACCGCGACCGTGCAGGAACGGGGAGTCGAAGATGTCGGCGATCTTGCTCCACGTCTCCGGGATGTAGTAAGCGATCGGCCCCTTGAAGTTCCGCGTGCTGATGAAGCAGGTCCACGCCTGCGCGCCGGTCGGCGCCTTGCCGTTCGCGCTCGGCACGGGATCGGTGAACGGCAGCGCCATGTACGTGTAGCCGAAGAAGCGACCGCGCGGCTCCTCGGCGAACGGCAGCGCATCCGGCGGAATCAGCAGGCGATTGCTGAGCTGCGCGATGCCGAGCCGGTCGTCGCGCAACGCCTCGGTGTCGTAGAAGAACGACCAGCCCGGCGAGCCGACCTCGTAGTCGTAGCACTGCGGAGTCGCGTTCATGCTGAACTTGGGCGGGCCGTAGCGAAAGCGATTGCCCGCCCAGTAACCGAGCCCCCCTTCGACGGTCTGGAACACGCTGTCCCACGTCGGCCCGCGCTCCTTCCACTGCCGCGCGAGCGTGCCCGCGGGGGCGAGCGGCACGTCCTTGTTGTCGCGGTTGTCGGGCAGGATCCAACCGCTGGCGAGGCCGATCTGGAAGTGCAGCAGCGGTCGATCGACGAGCGACCAGGCCGCCGAGTAGAAGCCCATGCCCATGCCGTACTCGGCGACGTCCGCCGGCTGCGAACTGCTGTAGCCGATGTAGCCGTGCAGGCCTCGGCCCTGCTGCGTTGGACGTTGCGGCGCGGCTGTCGCAGCCTGCGCGGCGATCGCTGCGGACGCGAGAGCGAAGGCGAGCAGCATCGCGGCATCATGCCATGCGGGAGCGACGCCAGGCCGGCGACGCAAGCCGCGCCCTGCGTCGCATCGTGTGACTCGCCGCGACCGATCGGCCTAGTACGTCCGCGCAGCCGCCGGCCGCGCCGACCGTCCTCGGAAACGAGCTCGGCGTTCGATTCACCGCACTTCCTCGCGCATGCACAAGCTCTTCCTCCTGCTGTTCGTTTGCCCCGCACTCGGCGTCGATGGCACCGCTCAACAGCGCGACTCCGCACCGCGCTACAAAGTGATCAGTCTCGGCACCTCGGCCGGAAATACGATCGGGTACGACGTCAACGAGTGGCGCGCAGTGGCCGGCCAGCGTTTCGCCGGCGCATTTC
>SCVU01000750.1 GCA_004296785.1 Planctomycetota bacterium | reverse complement strand
CCGACCCCGGCGCCGCTGAGGCGCTCGCGCTGTGGGCGATCCCCCACGCACGCGAGGAGCGGCTGCTGCGGATCACCGCGCCGGGCGAACCCTTGCGCATCGCGCGCTCGCGCGGCCTGCCTGTCGGCGCGCGCGCGAGCGATGGCCACACGTGGTACGACGTGCTGCCGCTGGTCGCGCGCCGCGACGGGTTCGGCGTGCGCTCGGGTCCAGCGCTCGAACTCGACGGCCTCGATGCGTTCGACGCGGCGGATCGACTGCTGCTGCGCGGCACTCCGGGCGCGGCGACCGCATCCGCGCTGCTGTGGCCCGTCGTGAATGGTCGCGAGTTCGCGCTGCCGTTCGAGCTCGACAGCGTCGAGATCGTCGCGGTGCGCTCGCTGCGCCAGGATGAGCCGTTGCGCCTCGAACGCCTCGCGGCGCAGGCGCGAGGCGCGCGGCTCGAGCTCGCGTTCGCGGCGCCCGCGATCCCGGCGGCCGGCATGGGTTGGACGCTGCTGCTCGACAGCGCGCTGGCGCCGCGCGTCGCGACCCGTTCGACGCAGGCCGCGAGCGCGCCGCCGCCGGCGGCCGGTCCGTGGTCCGACGTCGCGCGCGAGCGCGGCATCGAGTTCACGCACTTCGAGGGCCCCGAGCCGCAGGTCGACATCCGACCGACGATGGGCCCCGGGCTCGCGTGGGGCGATCTCGACGGCGACGGCTGGAACGACTTGTACCTCGCGCAGGGCGCGGGCCGCGCGGGTTCGCGCGCGCCGCTCGACCGCGTGTACCGCAACGAGGCCGGGCGCCGCTTCGTCGACGTCAGCGCGGCGTCGGGGATCCGCGACGACGGCGCCGGGATGGGCGTGTGCTGCCTGGACGCGGAGAACGACGGCGATCTCGACGTGTACGTCGCGAACTACGGCCGCGACCGCCTGTACGCGAACGACGGGCGCGCGCAGTTCGCCGACGTCAGCGCCGCGGTCGGCCTCGCCGGCGAGCGCTGGCACGCCGGCGTCGCAGCCGCCGACTACGACCAGGACGGCGACGTCGACGTGTACGTGACGAGCTACCTCGAGTACGCGCCCGACAAGATGCCGCCGCGCGAGGAGCTCGCGTACCAGCGCGACGATCCGATCGAGATGCTGCCGTTCGCGTTCCCGGGCCAGGCGAACACGCTGTGGCGCAACGACCTCGAGCGCGGCGCGCTGCGCTTCACCGACGTCGCGGTCGAGCTCGGCGTCGACGATCCGGCCGGCCGCGGCATGCAGGCGATCTGGTGGGACTGCGACGGCGACGCCGACCTCGACCTGTACGTCGCGAACGACGTGTCGCCCAACCGCCTGTTCCGCAACGAGGGCGGCGGCCGCTTCAAGGACGTGTCGTTCTCGGCCGGCGTCGACGATCCGCGCGGCTCGATGGGCCTGGCGGCCGACGACGTCGACGGCGATCTCGACCTCGACCTCTTCGTCACGAACTGGCAGCTCGAGGCCAACGCGCTCTACCTGAACAACCTCGTCAACGCGCGCAGCTCGAAGACGCACACCGCGACCTTCCGCGACGCGATCGTGCAGACGCGGATGGCCGGCGCGAGCATCGGGTTGACCAAGTGGGGCACGGAGTTCGTCGACAACGACCGCGACGGCGACCTCGATCTGTTCGTCGCGAACGGCTACACGAGCCCCGACTACGAATCGACCGGCATCTGCGTCGGCCAGCGCTGCCAGTACTTCGAGCAGGAGGCGCGGCTCGCGTTCCGCGAGCAGCTCGAAGGTCCCGTGCTCGCCGCGGCCTTCGCGCACCGCGCGCTGGCCGCGTGCGACTACGACCAGGACGGCGACCTCGACCTCGCGCTCTCGGCGAA
>SCVU01000749.1 GCA_004296785.1 Planctomycetota bacterium | reverse complement strand
GCGAGCAGCGCGACCGCCGCGAGGAGGACGCCGGCGTGGCGTGCGCGCGCGAGGCTCACTTGCCACCCCCGGCGTTCGCGGCCTTCTTCTCGGCGGCCGCCTTGATCGAGCGCGCGATCACCTCGGCGTTCTCCGGCGTGCGCTTGCGGCCGTGCTCCATGCGGATGCGGAACTTCGCGAAGCCGTCCTCGCCGAACTTCGCGTTCAGGCCCTCCATCGCCTTCAGGTAGCGCTGCATGTGCGCCGCGCGCACTTCCTTGAGCTTCGCGAGCTTCGCCTCGACGTCCTGGCCGGCCTTCGCCTGCTCCTGGAAGACCTGTTCGAGCCGGAAGACGCGCGCCTCGAAGATGCGGCGGTCGTGCTCGGTCTTCGCGACCAGCGTGACGAGGAAGCGCAGCCCGCCGGGTGCGGGCGCCTGCTGCGGGGGCGGGGTCGGGTGCGCGAGCGCCGTGAGCAACAGCGCGACCGGCACACTCAGCGGAGAAAACGTCATGCGGGAGAGTGTAGCAACACGCTCGGGCGCGGCGCGGGACGCGCGTCACGCGCAGGTCACGGCGCGCGCCCGGAGGGCGGATGGAGAAGGCGGACCCAGAGAACGCGGGCCAATGAAAAGCGGGCCAATAAAAAAGCGGGGCTGCCGAAGCAGCCCCGCTCGACCAGTCGACGCGGAGATCGGCCGCGTGGCCACCGTCCGCACGAGCAAGCTCGGCAAACGTGACCGTTGGGATCGGCTGCCGCGGGAGAAGGGAGAGAGAGAGGTCAGCGGCAGCAAGCCGGTCTCGCCACCCGGGCTCTTGGGAGGAGGAGAGATGGGGTGAGCCTCGGGCAGTTTTCGTGTGTGCATCGACTGGTGCACGATGATCGCGGCGTCGCGCGCGGCGCGCCTGCGGTCTGGAAAGAGCGCCCGCTCAGTGCATCGGTCGGCCGCCGTGGGGAGCGCGCGTGCCGTCCGAACCTGCCCGGGGACGTCGAGTCCGACCCGTCCGGCGATCGGCGCGCGGTTCCTCGAACCCCGCCGACGCTCGCCACCTCGTCAGTCTCAACTTGGACCCAATCTAGCCCAGCGATTCTCCGGTCTACAATCTCAGGCAGGTAAAAAATCGGCGCGGTGCGAGATGCTCCTGCGCTCCGTTCCGCTGCTTGGAAGGCCTTGCGTTGTCCGCGCTCCGACCGCACCCCCACTTCGACGACCGCTCCACGCTCGACTGGCACTCCGACTGGCGTACCGCGCTGCGCGCGGCGCGCGAGCAGAACAAGCTCGTGTTCGTCGAGTTCGGCCGCGAGCAGTGCAGTCAGTGCCGCGCGCTCGTGCAGAGCGTCGTGCCGCGCCCCGAGATCGCCGCGCTGCTGCGCGCTGGGTTCGTCGCGCTCGCGGCCGACTGCGACGCGCCCGAGCCCGAGGTCGAGGAACTCGCGATGCAGGTGCCCGACGCATCGATGCTGCCGTTCGTGATGTTCGCCGACGCGGACGGGCGCTACCTCGAGGGCTCGTCGGGCGCGGTGCACCCGCGGCTGTTCGAGGCGACGCTCAAGCGGTTGCGCGAACCGGCGTCGGGCTAGCTAGCCCGCGGCCTGGCCCGGCGCGCCGCGCTCGGCCTGCTCGCGCCGATCGCGCTCGCGCAGCTCGCGGCGCAGCACCTTCAGCACGGTGCTCTTCGGCAGCTCGCTCAGGTACTCGACCTCGCGCGGCACCTTGTACGGCGCGAGGTGCGCGCGGCAGTGCGCGCGGATCGCGTCGGCGTCGAGCGCTGCACCCGGCTTCAGCACGACGTAGCTCTTCACGCACTCGCGGCCGTCGCGCTGCACGCCGATCGACGCGACCTCGAGCACCTGCGGCAGTCCGAGCAGCAGCTTGTCGATCTCGTCGGGGTACACCTTGAAACCGCTGACGTTGATCATGTCCTTCTTGCGCCCGACGATGCGGAAGAAGCCGTCGGCGTCGCGCACGGCGAGGTCGCCGGTGAGGAACCACGCACCGCGCAGCACCTCGGCGGTCTCCTCGGGGCGATTCCAGTAGCCGCGCATCACCTGCGGCCCGCTGATCGCGAGCTCGCCTTCCTCTCCGACGCCGAGCTCGCGCTCGGGGTCGTCGAGCGCGACGATGCGCGCGCGCGTCGACGACACGGGCACGCCGATCGTGCCGTTGCGCCGCGCGCGCAGCGGATTGACGTGCGCGACCGGCGAGGTCTCCGACAAGCCGTAGCCCTCGACGATGCGCGCGCCGGTCAGGCGCTCGAAGCGCTCCATCACGTCGACCGACAGCGGTGCGGACCCGCTGATGCACAGCTTGATGCTCGACAGGTCGAAGCGCGCGACGTCCGGGTGGTTGTGGA
>SCVU01000748.1 GCA_004296785.1 Planctomycetota bacterium | reverse complement strand
GCGACGACGTCGTCGGCGCGCTGCGCGAGCGCGGCGTGAGCGCCGGGATCCACTACCCGCGGCCGGTGCACGTGCAGGCGGCCGCGGCCGGCTGGGGCTACCGCGAGGGCGACTTCCCGGTCGCCGAGAAGCTCGCGCGCGAGGTCGTGTGCCTGCCGGTGCACCCGTTCCTGAGCGAGTCCGCGCAGCAGCGGGTGATCGCCGCGCTGCTCGCGAGCGCGTAGCAAGTCGTTTCGAGCCCGCGAGTTGGGAGCAACCCCTCGCGCGCGTTCGGGGTCGTGTCCTACGCGGCTCGATGGCCCTTCGACTTCACTCCGGGCCCCCATCGGGGCCGAAAAGTCATCCGGCACTCCCCGTGACGCTCTCCCCGCTCCCCGCTCGCGGCGGTCGCGACGACTCCGACGCACCGCTGCCCACAGGCCCCGCCGCGTTCGAACGCGCGCGGCTGCGCCTGCAACGCCCGGGTCTGCCCGCGGCGCTGCGCCACCACGTCGAGCGCGAGCTCGAACTGCTGCAGAGCCTGCCGAGCACCTCGCCGCTGGCGGTGCGCGGCCGCCACTGGCTCGCGTGGGTGCTCGCGCTGCCGTGGCGCAACGTGCAGCGCGACCCGCGCGGCACCGAGGGCTTCGCGCACGTGACGCGCGCGCTCGAGCGCTCGCACGCCGGCCGCAACGAGATCAAGGAGCGCATCATCGAGTTCCTCGCGGTGCGCCAGCTCTCCGGCCGCTCGCGCGGCACGGTGCTGTGCCTGCTCGGCCCGCCGGGCGTCGGAAAGACGTCGATGGCGCGCTCGGTCGCCGCGGCGCTGGGCCGCGAGTTCGTCGAGATCTCGCTGGCCGGACTACACGGCGAGGAAGCGCTGCGCGGCAGCTCGTACCACCGCGAGGAGGGCGAGCCCGGGCTGTTGATGGCCGGCATCGCGCGCGCGCGCTCGCTGAACCCGGTGCTGTTGCTCGACGATCTCGACCAGCTCGCGCGCGGCGAATCGGGCAACGCCAACGGCGCGCTGCTCGAGCTGTTCGATCCGGCGCGCCACGCCGCCTTCGTCGATCACTACCTCGGCGCGCCGTTCGACCTGTCGCGTTGCGTGATCTTCGCCGCGGCCTCCGACGCGACCGCGATCCCGGCGCCGCTCGCCGAGCGCCTCGAGATCCTCGAGTTCCCGGGCTACACCGAGACCGAGAAGCTGCAGATCGCCGCGGAGCACCTGCTGCCGGCGGCGCGCGAGCGCGACGGCCTGGCCGAGCACCACCTGTCGATCACGCGCGCCGCGCTGCGCCAGATCGTGCGGCGCCACACCGAGGAAGCCGGCGTGCGGCAACTGCAGCGCCTCGTCGACGCGCTGTCGCGCAAGGCCGCGCTGTCGGTCGTGCGCGGCGGCCGCGGCCTGTACGTGCGCCAGCCGGATCTCGCCGAGCTGCTCGGGCCGCCGCAGGCCGACGAGGATCTGCACCTCGATCGCCCCGCGCTCGGCATCGCGACCGCGCTCGCGTGGACGGCCGCGGGCGGCGCGCTGCTGCCGGTCGAGATCCTCGCGATGCCGGGCGCCGGCCGCTCGGTGCTCACCGGCAGCGTCGGCGACGTGCTGCGCGAATCGGTGCAGACCGCGATCTCGTACGTGCGCACGCAGTTCAAGAGCCTCGGCGTGCGCGAGGACGCGTTCGAGCACATCGACCTG
>SCVU01000747.1 GCA_004296785.1 Planctomycetota bacterium | reverse complement strand
GCGACGGTCGACGGCGCACGGGCGCTCGGCGGCGCGGCCGGCGCGGGCACGCTGCTGCCGCGCGCGAGCGCCGATTGGGTCGCGTTCGACGTGCGCGCGGCGAGCGCGGCGGCCGTGCTGGATGCGCTGACGAGTGCGCGCCCGCCGGTGCTGCACGTGCACTCCGCCGGACGTGCTCGGCACACCCGGAGCGCCCCGCGGCTGCAGCCGGCCGCGGAAAAGGCTTAGACTCCAGCGCTTTCGCCCCGGCCGCCCATGCCCCCGACCGCAGGAAACCCCGTCACCCCGGACCAGGCGCGCGCCGTCGCGGCGCTGCGCGCGGGATCGCGCTTCGTGCTGGCCGGGCACGTGAAGCCCGACGGAGACTGCCTCGGCGCCCAGGCCGCGCTCGCGCGCGTGCTCGCCGCGCTCGGCAAAGAGGTCTGGATCTACAACCCGGATGCGCCCGAGGCGCAGTTCGACTACCTCGCGCGCGAGGTGCGCTTCCGCGTCTGGTCGGGCGACGTGCTGCCCGCGCACGACTGGACGGTCCTGCTCGACATCTCGGAGCTCTCGCGCTGCGGTCCGCTCGAGCCCGCGCTCCGCGCCGCCAACTCGCGCAAGATGGTGATCGACCACCACATCCACGACGGCCCGGTGTGGTGGGACGAGTCGTACGTCGACGTGCGTTGCGCGGCCACCGGCCTGCTGGTGCGGCGCATCGCGCGCGAGCTGGGCGTCGAGCTCGACCGCGGCGCCGCGCTCGGCGTGTTCACCTCGCTCGTCACGGACACCGGCTGGTTCAAGTACTCGAACACCGACGCGGAGACGCTGGCGACGGCGGCCGAGCTCGTCGCGCTGGGCCTCGAGCCCGCGCGCCTGTACGGGTCGATCTACCAGCGCCAGAACTCAGAATTGCCGCTGGCGCTCGCGCGCAGCCTCGCGCGCATGCACTACCACGCCGGGCGCCGCCTCGCCGTCGTCGACTTGCCGCGCGCGGGCGCGGGCGAGAGCGAGCTCGTCGACAGCGATCTCTTGCTCGACATCCTGCGCTCGGTCGAGGCCGTCGAGGTCGTGTTGTTCCTGCGCGAGACCAAGGACGGCGTGTGCAAGCTCTCGGCGCGCAGCAAGACCGCCTACGACGTGCAGAAGCTCGCCAAGCGCTTCGGCGGCGGCGGGCACGCGAAAGCCGCCGGCGCGACGATCCTCGGGAGCCTGTCCGACGCGCGCGAGCGGCTGGTCGCGGCGGCGCTCGAGGATCTGGCGGTTCTCGATGCCGCGGGAGCGCGCGAGACCGCGGCACGCGCGGCCGTCGAGGGCGCGCGGTGAGAGTCGCGATCATCTCCGACCTGCACTCGAACCGCGAGTCGCTGGAGGCGGTGTTCGCGCACATCCGCGCGCAGGGGATCGAGGACCTCGTGTGCCTCGGCGACGTGATCGGCTACGGCCCCGACCCCGAGTACTGCGTCGACCTCGTGCGCGGGCACGCGCGCTGGTGCCTGATGGGCAACCACGACGAGGCGCTGTTCCGCGACGCGTACGACTTCAACTCGTATGCGCGGACCGCGATCGACTTCACGAAGCGGTTGATGGAGCCCGCGTGGTACAGCTCGGCGGAGAAGAAGAGCCGCTGGAAGTGGCTGAAATCGCTGCCCGACCGCGTCGTCGAGGGCCGCTTCCTGTTCGTGCACGGGTCGCCGCGCGATCCGATCCGCGAGTACGTGCTCGCCACCGACGGGCTGCTGAACCCCGACAAGCTGCGCCAGATCTTCGCGCAGTTCGACGGCGTCGCGGTGGCCGGACACACGCACCACCCGGGCGTGTTCGACGACGAGCTGCGCTTCCACGGGCTCGAGGGGGCGGCGGAGAAGAGCTATCCGCTCGATCCGAACCGGCGCTACTTCATCAACGTCGGCTCGACCGGGCAGCCGCGCGACGGGGACAACCGGGCGTGCTACGCGGTGCTGGAGGACGAGAAGGTGACGTGGCACCGCGTCGCGTACGACTTCCGCGTGACGCAGGAGAAGATCCAGCGCACGGGCGTGCTGCACGAAGTGCTGGCGCGGCGGTTGGCGATCGGGCGCTGAGCTTCGTTCGCCGCGCCTAGCAGCGCGTCCGCATCGACTCGCGCGCGCGCTCCTGCGCGGCCGGCGACGCGAACTTCTTCGCCGCCGCGTGCGCCCACATCTTCTCGATGTACGGCCCCGCATCCGGCGTCTTGCACGACGTGTCGCCGTGGTCGACCTCGACCACGCCGATCTTCTTCGCCGCGGCCGTCGCCGCCTTGCGCAGCGCCGCGCTGCGACCACCGAGCGCGATCAGCGCGCCGTTCATCGAGTAGCGCTCGTCGTTCGGCGCCTGGTGGATCGTCTTCGCGATGCGCTCGACGAGCTCGAGGAACCACGCGTCGCTCGCGCCCTCGTCGGCGTGCGTGAGGAAACCGGCGAGCGCCCAACCGGCGCAGCGGACCGGCTCCTCCTTCGACGCGAGCCACTCGCGCGCCTTGGCCGGACCGTGCGGGCTCTCCGACGCGAGCGCCGGCACGTACGCGCCGCAGCTGCGCACGCGCATGCCGCGCGCCCAGCGGTCGAGGTCGGCCGCGCTGACCTTCGCGGGATCGGCGATCTTGATCGCGAGCGTGCGCGCGTCGTGATTGCCGGTGTTCCACAGCGCGAGCGCGAGCTCGTGGTCGACGCCGATCTGCTTCACGAGCAGCTTCAGCGTCGCGAAGCTGACGCCGAACATCGGCACGGTGACGCCGTGGCGCGCGTAGGTCTTGCGCGTCTGCTCGGAGCCGGCCTTCTCGAGCGCGGCCATCACTTGAGCGAGCGTCATGCGGCCGGCGGCGGCTTTCGCCGACTTCGGCGCGGCCTTCTTGACGGGGTTCGAGCTGAGTTTCGTGGTGGGCTTCTTCGTCGTGCGCGCGGTGGGCATGTTCGCCATCGTAACGCGGCGCGGCGCGTCTGCCGGCGCCGCTAGAATCGACCAGGAACGTGTCGCGCCCCTTTCCCTGGCTCGTGCTCGGCGGTGGTGCGCTGTTCGTCGCGCTGCTCGTCTGCGCGTGGCTCGCGCGCACGCCGACTCCGACTCCGCTGCCGCCGCTCCATCCCGGCGGGGAGGCAATCGAATCCGGTCTCGTGGGCGTGGACTCGCCGGCTCCGGGGCCGGATGCGCCCGTCGCAGCACCGCTGACGAGCGAGGTCGAGCCGGCTCCGGGCGCCGAACCCACGCGCACTGCGGTGACGGCACGCGTCGTGGGCCGCGTGGTAGATCCGAACGTGCGCGCGGTCGAAGGCGCGACCGTGCGCCTGTGGCAAGTCCGCACGCGGGACGCGCGACAAGCGCCGGGACCGGCGCTCTCGACGACGACCGACGCCGCCGGCACGTTCGTGTTCGAGCGCGCGAGCCCGGGTGCGTCGCTGCTGCGCGCGTGGCGCACGGGTTTCGCACCGAGCGAAGTGTGGACGTGCGAGCTCTTCACCGACGCATCGATCGACGACCCAGTACTCATGCTGCGCCCGAGCGCGCGCATCACTGGGCGTGTCGTCGACGAGAACGCGCAGCCCGAGGCGGAGCGTGAGATCGAGCTGCGCGGCGGGGGAACGGACGCACTCGGCTTGCCCCGAACTGCACGCAGCGACGTGCAAGGTCGCTTCGAGTTCGCGGATCTGGCGCCGGGCCGTTACGAGCTCGTACGCGTCCGCGACGCGCGCGACCGCTGGAGCGACGACGCTCCCGCCGAGCGCGCGCAGGTGCTCGCGCGGCTGCGCCGCGCGGTCGGGATCCATCTCGCGGAGGGCCAGAGCGCGGAGGTCGAACTCGGTGCAGGCAAGCCGCTGGAGGTCGTCGTGTGGGGAACCGTGCGCGGCGCGGAGCGCGAGACCGGGCCACTGCACGTCGAGGCGTGGACAGGCGAACGGACCTCGTCGCGCGTGGGAGACGCGCCGCTGGATGAACGCGGCGAGTACACGCTCGCCCTCGAGCGAGCGGGCAGATTCGAGCTGCAGGTGGTCGGTCCGAGCGGCGTTCTGCTCATGCGCTCGATCGAGGTGATCGCGGGCTCGTCGCAGCAAGTCGATCTCGAGCTCGGCGGCGCAGAGCTCGCCGGCAGCGTCGTCGATGTGCTCGGGCGCGCGGTCGCCGCGGCCGAGCTGGAGCTCGGGGCACCTGGCCGCGCCATGCGGCGTGCGACCGCGGGCGCTGACGGCGCGTTTCGCTTCGGAGCGCTGCCGGCCGGCGCGTACTGGTTGTCCGCGCGGCCGCCGTCGATGGCCACGCCGAGCGTCTCACCCGTCGTACTCGAAGTCGAGCTGCGCGAAGACGAGCGCATCGAGGGATTCGCAGTGCGTTGCCCGCTCGTTGCTGCACTGGACGTCTGCGTCGAGCGCGACGGCGGCGCGTTGCGCGGCGCGCGTGTGCGCGTGCGTGACGCGAGCGGCGAGGCGGCGGCCGGTCCGACGCCGCGTGAGACCGACGCGAGCGGCCGCACGAGCGTCGAGGGGCTCGCGAGCGGTGCGTGGTATGTGCAGGCTTCGTTCGGCGGCGCACTCAGCGCGTGGAGCGGGCCGTTCGAACTCGCCGAAGGCAGCCGTGCCGACGCACGGCTCGTCGTGTTTCCCCCGGCCGAGTTGCGCGTGCGCCTGGGCGAGCTCTTCGGGCGCGCGACGAGCGTCGTCGCCGTCGACGAGCACGGCTTCGAGCTCGCGCGCGTGCTGACTGCCGCTGAGGTCGTGCTCACCGGCCTGCCGTGCTGCCGCGCGCGCATCCGCGCACTCGCCGGCAAAGAAGTGCTACGCGAACTCCTCGTCGAGATCGACTCGCCGCGGCCGCTGCCGGTCGAGCTCGCGCGATAGTCCGCGACCCCCAGCAGCCTTGTGCGCAAACGAGCGCGACGCGCGCCTTTCTAGCCGCCCGTCAGCGTCGCCTTGATCACGTGCTTCAGCACCTGCGGATTCTTGCGCATCCGCCGCAGGCTGTACGGCCTCCACTCCGGCCCGAACGGCACGTAGACGCGCACGCGCTGCCCGCGCGCCTTCCACTGCGACCACAGCGCCTCGCGCACGCCGAGCAGCACCTGGAACTCGTAGCCCTCGCGCGGCAAGCCCGACTTCTCGACGAGCGGGATCACAGCGTCGGCGATCTGCTCGTCGTGCGTCGCGAACGAGATGCACGCGCTCCGCTCGAGCAGGAGCTTCGTGCACGCGACGTACGCGTCGCGGATCGGCTGCGGTTGCGTGTGCGCGATCGCCGCGGGCTCGAGGTAGATCCCCTTGACCATCCGCACGTGCAGCGGACCGGGCGCGAGCGCGCGAATGTCGTCGGGCGTGCGGAACAGGCGCGACTGCAGCACGATGCCGACGTTCGGGAACGCCTTGCGCAGCCGTTCGAACACGCGCAGCGTCCCGTCGGTCGTCGGCGCATCCTCCATCTCGACGCGCAGGAACAGCCCGCGCGCGCGGCAGTGCTCGGCGAGCTCGGAGTAGAGCGCGAAGCACAGGTCCTCGGAGAGCTTGAGCCCGACGTGCGTCGGCTTGACCGACACGTAGCAGTCGTAGCGCTTGTCGGAGACGGCCTCGGCGCAGCGCTTGTACGCGTCGACGACCTCGCGGCAGTGCGCTTCGTCGCGCACGTCCTCGCCGAGCACGTCGATGATCGCCGGGTGTCCGGCGGACTGGAGTCCGGCGATGCGCGCGAGCGCGTCCTCGAGCTTCTCGCCCGCGATGTAGCGCGAGGCGAGGCGCCGCATGACGGGCGTGGGGACGTACGGCAGCGTGGCGAGGACGGCGCGCTCGAACAGGCCCATGGGGGGCGGAATGATAGCGCACGCGCTTGCCCGCACCGACGGCGCGCGCGATCCTCTGCCGCATGAGCGCTCCAGCGGTCGTCGTCGTCCTCGTCACCGCACCGGACGTCGACGCGGGCAAGCGCATCGCGCAAGCGCTCGTCGAGCCCGGCCTGGCCGCCTGCGTGAACGTCGTCCCCGGCCTGACGAGCATCTACCGCTGGAAGCGCACGGTCGAGGAAGCGAGCGAGGTGCTGCTGCTCGTCAAGACCACGCGCGAGCGCGTCGACGCGTGCCGCGCGGCGCTCGCAACGGTCCACCCGTACGAGGTGCCCGAGTTCGTCGTGCTCGACGCCGATCAGGTCGCGCCCGCCTACGCGGCCTGGGTCGCCGACGAAACGCGCGGGCCCGCGCAGTGATCGGCGCCGGCGAGCTCCAGAGCGGCTCGCGCGCCGCGCGCGTCGGCCGCTGGCTCGGGCCGCTGCTCTTCGCGGCGGTGTACTTGCTGCCGCTCGGTGATCTAACGCAGCGCCAGCGCGCCGCGGCCGCCGTCGCCGCGCTGACCGCGACGTGGTGGGTGACCGAAGCGGTGCCGATCGGCTTCGCGTCGCTGCTGCCCGTCGCGCTGTTCCCGCTGCTCGGCGTGCTCTCCGCGAAGCAGGCGGCGCCGCACTACTTCGACGACGTCGTGATGCTGTTCCTCGGCGCGATGCTGCTCGCGCTCGGGCTCGAGCGCTGGAACCTGCACCGGCGCATCGCGCTCGCGATCCTCGCGCGCGTCGGCAGCGCGCCGAATCGGCTCGTGCTCGGCTTCCTGATCGCGAGCGTGTTCCTCTCGCTGTGGCTCAACAACACGGCGGCCGCGCTGATGCTGTTGCCGATCGGAATCGCGGTCGCGCGCGGCGCGACCGGCAGCGACGCGCCGACGCCGCTCGTGCAGGCGCTGCTCTTCGCGATCGCGTACGGCGTGTCGGTCGGCGGCATGGGCACGCCGATCGGAACTGCGCCGAATCAAGTGCTGATCGGACAGCTGCACTCGCGCTATCCCGACGCGCCCGAGCTCGGCTTCGGCGCGTGGATGCTCGGCTGGGCGCCGGTGCTCGTGCTGTGGATCCCGCTCGCGTGGTGGGTGCTGACGCGCAGGCTGCGCACGGCCGAGGTCCCCGTCGCGCGCGGCGGCGCCGCGGAGATCGCGCGCGAGCGCGCGGCGCTGGGACGTTGGAAGGCGCCCGAGCGCCGCATGGGCCTGCTGTTCGCCGCGACCGCGCTGCTGTGGATCACGCGCGGCGACCTCGAGCTCGGCAGCGTCAGCGTCCCCGGCTGGCAACGCCTGCTGCCCGCGTTCGACGGCGAGACCGCGAACGTCAGCGACGCGACGGTCGCGCTCGTGATGGCGGGCATCGGCTTCCTGCTGCCGGGCGAGGCAGGCGGCCGGCTGCTCGATTGGAAGATCACCGAGCGCATGCCGTGGGACGTGCTGCTGTTGATCGGCGGCGGGTTCTGCCTGGCGGCCGGCGTGCGCGCGTGCGGGCTCGACGCGACGATCGGCGCGGGGCTGGCGAGCTGGATCGAGGGGCGGCCGAGCTGGCAGGTCGAGCTCGTCGTCGTCGCGAGCATCGCGCTGTTCTCCGAGATCGCGTCGAACACGGCGACCGCGCAGGTGCTGCTGCCGGTGCTCGCGACGGCCGCGCAGTCGGCGGGCCTCAATCCGCTCGTCGTGATGCTGCCGGCGACTCTCGCCGCATCGGTCGGGTTCATGCTGCCGGTCGGCACGCCGCCGAACGCGCTCGCGTACGCGACGCGCATGATCCCGGCGCCGCGGATGGCGAAGGTCGGCGCGCTGATGGACGTGCTGTTGATCGCGCTGATCGTGCTCGTGTTCCACTTCTGGCTGAAGCCGCTGTGGGGGCTCGAAGACGCGCTGCCGTCCTGGGCGCACCGCGGTTGAACCGCTACGCTCGTCGCCGATGCGCTGCACAGCCCGTTTCGCCGGCCTCGCGGGTCTCGCCGCGCTCGCGTTGCTCGCGCTGCTCGCGTGCGGCGGCGAGCGCGCGCGGCCCGGCACGCCGCCGAAGCACGTGCTGCTGCTGACCTGCGCGGGCATTCGCGCCGACCACATGTCCGCGTACCTGTATCCGCGGATGACGACGCGCATCGAGGCGCTGCCCGAGCAGCGCGAGCGCGGCGAGAACCTGGCGCTCGACGACCTCGCCGAGCAGGGCGTGGTGTTCTGGAACGCGTACTCGCCGCGCGCGGCGGATCTGCCGGCGCTGGCGAGCCTGCTGACCGGCCGCGCGCCGCTCGAGCTCGACGCGGTCGATGCGAACGGCGCCGTGACCGCGCCGGGCGTGCTCGGCGACGACGGTGCGCTCGCGGACACCGCGGACACGCTCGCCGAGCGCTTCGCGCGCGCGGGCTTTCGCACCGCGGCGTTCGTCGCGAACGCCGAGCTCGTGCTCGACAAGGGCCTCGCGCAGGGTTTTGCGCACTACTGGGTCGTCGAAGCGAGCGACGCGGATCCCGACTACGCGATCGTCAAACAATCGACCGCGTGGCTGCACGCGCAGGGCCCCGACGATCCGCGCCCGCTGTTCGTGTGGCTGCACTTCACCGGCCCGCGCGCGCCGTGGGAGCCCTCGCCGCTCGGCAACGTCGACTACGCGAAGCTGTTCGCCGATCCGGACGCGACGACCGCTGCGAACGGCTCGCGCGCTTGGATCGACGCCGCGCAGGCGCCGGTGAGTGCGGGCGGCGCGAGCCCCGGCGCGTTCGATCTCGAGCGCGTCGTCGCGCTCTACGACGGCGAGATCGCGCGCGTGAACTGGCTCGTGCGGCTGTTCCTGCAGCTGTGGGCCGGCAAGTTCGCCGATCAGCAGCCGCGCGATCTGCTGAAGGACAGCGCGCTCGTGTTCGCCGGCACGCACGGGCAGGAGCTGTACCAGCGCAACCGCTGGCTCGAGGCCGAGCGCTCGGTGTGGAGCTCGTCGCTGCGCGTGCCGCTCGTGCTGCGCCATCCGGGGAGCCTGACCGGCGCGCGCGTGCTCGACGCGCCGGTCGAGCTCGCCGACGTCGCGCCGACGCTGCTCGAGTGGTTCGCGCTCGAGGGCCGGCCGACCGACGCGGGGCGCTCGCTGCTCGCGCTGACCGATGCGCCGCCGCGCACGCGCTGGATCGAGCGCGCGGTCGTCGGCACGTGGCGCGCTTCGATCCGCACCGCGACCGACGGTCGCTGGCGGCTCGTCAGCAATCCGAACGGCGTCGATCCGAGCGGCGATGGATCGTGGGGCGTGCCCGCGCTCGCGCTGTACGACCTCGAGCGCGATCCGCTCGAGCGCAACGACGTCGCGGCCGCGCACCCGGACGTCGTCGCGCGGCTGCGCGCCGCGCTCGCGCCCGCCGACTGAGCGCCCGCGCGGGCGCGGCTGCTAGACTGCGCGGTTCACAAGCCATGCAGACCCTCTCCTCGTACGTGCTCGGCCGCTGGCAGAACGGCAGCGGCGCGCCGACCCTGCTCTACAACCCGGCGACCGAGGAACCGCTCGCGCAGTGCGGAACCGGCGGCGTCGACATGGGCGCCGCGCTGCGCCACGCGCGCGAGCAAGGCGGCCCGGCGCTGCGCGCGCTCGGCTTCAAGCGCCGCGGCGAGCTGCTGCTCGCGCTGTCGCAGGCGATCCATGCGAAGCGCGAAGAGCTGATCGAGCTGTCGGTGCAGAACGGCGGCAACACGCGCGGCGACGCGAAGTTCGACGTCGACGGCGCGACGGGCACGCTCGCGTACTACGCGGGGATCGCGAAGGCGCTGCCCGAGGGCAACGTGCTCGCCGACGGCGACGGC
>SCVU01000746.1 GCA_004296785.1 Planctomycetota bacterium | reverse complement strand
GACGATCGCGCGTGGCTCGTGCCGCTCGACGGAGCGGCCGCGCCGACCTCGTTCGCGCTGCCGAGCGGGCGCGCGTGCTGCGCGCTCGTGACGCAAGCGGGCGAGCTCGCCGTCGGCTTCCAGGCGACGCGCGAGCTCGCGGTGTGGAGCGGCGGCGACTGGATGCAGCCCGGCGAGCACGCGCCCGCGCAGCTCTATCCGCTCGGCGCGGTGCCGCGCGCGCTGCTCGAGTTCGACGTCGATGCCGACGGACAAGACGAGCTCATCGCGTGCGGCGGCGACCGCGGGCTGTGGGTGATCGCGCGCGACGGCTCGCGCGTCTGGCAGTCGAGCGGGCTCGTGCCGCTCGCGCTCGCCAGCGCCGACCTCGACGGCGACCAGCGCCGCGAGCTCGCGTCGATCGCGAGCGGCGACTCCGCGTTCGGCGTGCAGGCGCAGTTCGGCGCCGCGGGCGCGACCGTCACGCTGACCGAGTACGCCGGGCAGACGCCGGTCGCGCTCGCGCTCGGCCGCTTCGACGCCGATGCGCGCGTCGACATGGCGATCGCCAATCGCGACGCGCTCGCGGTCTCGGTGCTGTCGGGCACCGGGCTCGTGAAGGAGAAGAAGCAGGCGTTCTACCAGGCCACGCGCGTCGCGGTCGGCCGCAATCCGGTCGCGCTCGCGGCCGGTCCGTTCAGCGGCGACGGCGCGAGCGAAGTGCTCGCGCTGAACGCGGGCTCGGGCGATCTGTCGCTGCTCGACAACGAGTTCGGCCTGCTGCGCGCGCGCGCGCCGCTCGCCGCCGGTCCGTCGCCGCGCGCAGTCGCGGCGCTCGACTTCGACGGCGACGGCGCGACCGACGCCGCGTGGCTGATCGACGACGCGCGCGCGGCCTCGCTGTGCCTCGCGCGCGGCGACGGCAAGGGCGGCCTCGGCGCGGTGCAGACGCTCGAGGTCGGCACGAGCGCGACCGCGCTCGTCGTCGGCGGCGTCGACGCGGCGAAGCGGCGCGAGCTCCTCGCGCTCGATCGCGACGGCAACCGCGTGCGCACGATCGCGTGGGATGCGGCGGCGAAGGCGGCGCGCGCGACGAACGAGCTCGAGTTCGCGGCCCCGCGCGCGGCCGTGCTGACCGATTGGAACGCCGACGGCAAGCCCGACCTCGCGCTCGCCAGCGACGCGGATCTTGCGACGACGCCGCTGCGCGTGCTCGGCGCCGAGTTCGCGGCGCTGCGCGGCGCGCTGCCGGCGGGCTTCCGCGCGCAGTCGCTGTGCCAGGCCGACTGCGACGGCGACGGGCGGCGCGATCTCGTCGTGCTCGCGAGCAACGGGCAGGCGAATGCCGCGGGGCGCATCGCGCTCGTGCTGAATCGCGCGGGCGGCGCACAGGTCGCCGACGTCGTCGAGACCGGGCTGTTGCCGGCGCGCGCGTGGGCCGGCGATCTCGACGGCGACGGACTGTCGGACGTCGCGATCGCCGCGCAGAACAGCCACCTCGTGCAGGTGTGGCTCGCGCGCAAGGCCGGCGACGGCGTCGAGCTCGAGCGGCAGAGCGATCTCGGCGCGGGCCTCGGTCCGCTCGACGTGCTCGGCGTCGATCTCAACGTCGACGGCGTGCTCGACCTCGTCGTCGCCAACAACTTCAGCGACGACGTGTCGGCGCTGTACGACGTGCCGCCGAAGTAGCGCGGCGCGCTCGGCTCACGGCTGCACGACGAGCGCGAGCCCCGCCGAGCTGCTCCAACCGAGCGGCGACGGATCGCACGGCGCGAGCGCCGGCCACGGCCACAGCGACTGCGCGTACAGCTGCGCGCCCGCGAGCCCCGCGTGCGCCGGGATCGGCAGGCTGCGCGTCGCGCTGCCGCCGGGCGCCGCGTGGATCGACAACAGCGTGAACGGCCCCGGCGCGAGCGGATCGAAGTGCAGCAGCAACCCGAGCGCGAACGGATCGCCGCCCGCGCTGTCGGCCGCGCTCGCGATGCACAGCCAGCCGAACGCCGACGGCGGCGCGTTCGAGCACGTCAGCGCGAAGCTCGCGTTGCCGACCGCGCACGGTCCGTTCGCGAGCATCGCCTGCGCGCCGCTGCAGCCGCTCGTGCCGCCGCCGAACGGCGCGAGGCCGGCCGGCACGCTCGGCACGCTCGCGAGCACGCCGATGCGTCCGCCGTCGCAGCGCAGGAACGGATCCGCGCGCCCGTCGAGATTCAGGTCGGCGACGTCGAGGTCCGAACCGACGATCTGTCCGAACGAGAACGGCTGCGGCGCGCCCCATCCGCCGCTCGCGGCATCGTGCAACAACACTTCGACGTCGCGCAGCGACATGCCGACGAGGTCGCCCAGCGAAAGCGCGAAGTCGAGCCCGCCGTCGCCGTCGAGATCCGCGAGGCGCGCGAGCCCGTTCGGATACGCCGAGGTCGCGTGCTGCGACAGCGGCTGCGCGGCGCCGGAACCGTCGCCGCGCAACACGTGCACGGCGCCGGGCTCCGCGCCGTTCGCGCTCGCGACCGCGTAGTCCGGCACGCCGTCCCCGTCGAGGTCGCCGACCGCGACGCCCGTCGGCTGGCCGGGCACGGGCACGAGCACGATCGTCGCGCTGACGCCGCTGTCGAAGCGCACGACCTGCAATCCGTTGAACCCGCCGTTGTGCGCGGTGACGAGGTCGGGCACGCCGTCGACGTCGACGTCCGCGACGGCGAGCGCGCGCGCGTCCTCGGCGATGCCGTAGGTGAGCGTCAACGGCCCGACGCACACGCGCACGCCGCCGGCGAACCACGAGGTCGCGGCGAGATCGAGCTTGCCGTCGGCGTCGAAGTCCGCGACGCCGAGCAGCGCGGGACTGGGGAACACGCCGTTGCACGGATAGGCCGCGCCGCTCGTTCCGCCGGCGCCGTCGCCGAGCACGACCTCGTTCCAACCCGGCTGCCCGAGCTCGCCGCGCAGCACGACGAGGTCCGAGCGGCCGTCGCCGTTCCAATCGGCGAACGCGAGCGCGCGCGACGGGGCACCGGGCGCGAGCGCGACGTCCGGCGCCGCCGCGAGGCCGCTCGGACCGCCGAGGTACAGCGCGACCAGCGGCGTCGACGCGAGCCCGAGGCTCGCCGCGAGATCGGGCCAGCCGTCGCCGTTCCAGTCGCCGGCGTCGACGGAGCTGCACAGCGTGCTGCTCGTCGGCAACAGCTGCGGCGTGTACTGCAGCGGCAGCTGCGCGGCCGCGCTGCGCGCGGCGAGCGCCGCGAGCGCCGGCGCGAGCGAGAGCGCGAGGTGCGAGCGCATCGCTCGATCCTAACCGCGTGCGCGCGCGGCGGGCGGTTCAGCGCGCCGCTTGTCGCACCGGCGGCAGCGCGGCCGCGCGCTCGAGGATCCCGCACAGGATCTCGCGCGTGATCGCGTACAGCGGCGGGATCCCCTCGCCCGCGTCGAGCCGCTCGGCGAGCGTCGCCGCCGTCGCCAGCGGCACGTCCGACACGTAGTAGAGAAAGCGCAGGTCGACGTCGTCGCGCAGCATGCCGAGGCGCTGCGCGTCGACGATCTTGCGCGCGTACGAGTAGCCCTCCATCTCGAGGCCGACGCAGTCCCAGATGCGCCGGTAGAAGTGCAGCATGCGGCGGTTCTGCAGCAGCGTGCCCGCGACGGTCAACAGGCGCCCGCGGTGCACGGCGCGTCCGCTCGCGCGCGCCGCGAGGCGCGCGACGTCGATGCGCTGCAGGTGCGCGAGCGGCAGCAGGCCGTCGGCGCCCTGCTCGACGAAGCCGTCGGGCACCAGCAGATCGCCGCGGCGACCGACCAGCGCGCCGGCCTTGCCGAGCACGTTGATGCTGCGCACGCGCCGGCCGAACAGCGTGATCAAGTTGCCGAGCACGTCGGCGGCCTGCTGGCCGAACGCGAAGTCGATGTTGACGAGCAGCGCGTTCGCGCCGCTCTGGCTCGCGGGCAGCGCCGGGTCGATCGCGCGGCCGGCGAGCCGGCGCAGATCGACGAGGTCGACCTGGATGCCGGTGAACGCGCTCTCCGACAGCCGCACGAAGCCGTCGCCGAGGTCGCGCTCGCGGCGTTCCTTCGCGCGCGCGGCATCGTCGGCGAGCCACTCGCGCCCGGCCGCGTAGACGAGGTCGGCGGGCTCGGCGAGCGCCGCGGCGAGCGCGGGCCGCTCGGCGCGCGCCCAGCGCTCGATCTCGGCGGCGTGCGCGGGCCAGTACGAGGACAGGCAGTTGGCGACCGAGTGCGTGTTGCTGCTGATCACGTGCACTTCGAGGCCCGCGGGCAGCTCGGTCGGATCGGCGCCGACGAGCGCGCGCGTCGCTTGCGCGATCTGCGCGGTCCAGCGCTCGCCGTGCACGCTGTTGTAGTTGTGCACCTGCTTCTTGATCTCGAGGCCGAAGTCCTCGTGGTGCACGACGATCTCGCGCACGCGCTGCAGCGTGTCCTCGGGCCAGATCGACGTGAGGCGCTCGAGCTCCTCGACGTCGAACGGCAGCGAGCGCAGATCCGCGCAGCCGGCCGCGTCGACGACGCCGCCGCTCGCCAGCGCCGACAGATCGCTCGGCAGCCGCGACAGCGCGTCGATCGCGCCGGGGCCGCGCAGCTTGCGGCGGATCTTGCGCGCCTCGACCGCGTACAGGCACAGGCACGAGACGAGGTCGACGAGATCGCTCATGCCGTCGCGCAGGATCACGATGCTCTTGCCCGGCAGCATCTCGTACACCGTGCGCGGCCGCGCCTCGGTCGGCACCGCGCGGAAGCTCGGCGCGAGCGCGGCGTAGCGCTCCGGCAGCTCGTCGGTGAGGAAGAACGTCAGCGTGCGCGTGACGTTCGCCGGGAGTCGGCGCACCGCGTACGAGAGCGCGCTCCAGTCGATCTCGCTGTCGGGCGCGTAGCCCGGGTGCAGCGCGGGTTCGAGCGCGCGGTACAGCGGCAACAGGCTCTTCAGCGAGATCGCGCCGTTGGCGACGCCGTGCAAGAGCTCGGCGCGGAAGCGGTCGAACGCGGCGAAGATCGCGCGCTTGTCGCGCAGCAGGTCGCCGAGGGCCTGCGCGAACGCGACGTCTTCCTTGAGCAGGCGCAGGAAGCGGTCGGCCTCGATCGAGTAGCAGGTCGCGGCGGTCAGCGCGCGCACCGTCACCGGTCGCGTCTCGTCGAACAGCGCCGCGCGCTCGCCGAAGAAGCGCGGGGCTTCGAGGACGCCGAGCGGGCGCTCGCGCGGATAGGTCTCGACCTGCTCGAGGCGGCCGCGCGCGAGGAGCCACACGCGGCGGTCGCTCGCGTCGCCCTGGCGCAGGATCGGCTGGCCGGGCGCGATCGCGTGCTCGACGAGTTCCTCCGCGAGCTCCGCGCGCAGCGACGGCGGCAGGCAGCGGAACGGATGGATCGCTTCGAGCGTCTGGGCGCGGAGGTTCATCGGGCGCGGCTAGCGTGGAAGCTTCATCGGCCGCGGGAACCCCGGTGCGAGAGCCGGCTGCGCCGCGATCGGCGGCGTGCGCGCGGCCTCCGCTCCCGGGATGCTCGGGAGGCGCTCTCGACGATCGAAGCGATAGTCGTTCACCACCACCGTGAGCGCGCCGATCGCCTTGGCATCCGCGGCGGCGATCCAGCCGCGTGCGACGAGCTTGTCGCGCAGGTCCTGCCACTCGCCTTGCGCATACTCGATCGCCTGCGCAGCCGATTCGACGAACTCCTCAGCGTCTTCGAGCACGAGCGTTGCGTGCATGGTCGGCTTGACCGACGGCCGGCCCCGCGGAGCGTCGAGCATCCATCGCAAGAGCTCCAGCGCCGTCGCGCGTCGGTTGAGTGGAGACTGGCAGTGCGGCATCGACGGGCCATCGATGACCTGGCGCGCCACGGCCCAGCCGGTCGGGCCGCGCGTCAAACGTTCCGCCGCGGAGGTCGACGCTCGCGTCGATGACAACCCGTACCGCGGGAGCGGGCGGAAGTCCGTGGGAATGTGAGCCCGGCCGCAGCCGATCCAGCTCTCGTCGACTTCGGAGATGCTCAAGTGCGCGTCGTCCATCACGTCGAGCGACAACTGCGGCCGCACCGTCGCGAGCGAGCATCGGACGGCGCGGTCCGGCGCGTGCTCCGCGAGCAACTCGTTCGCCGCGCACCACTCGTCCTCGTCGGTGAGCGCATCGCTCGCCCAAGCCAAGAACTCGAGATGACGCTGCGGCTCTCGCGCGGCGAGTACGAGCAGCGGAGTCGCGGGCACGCGCGAACGCAGCGCATGCAGGAGCTCGGGCTCGACGCGTGCGTCGAGCTGGATCAGCGCGTCGACGAGAAACTGCAGAGCCCACGGCTCGCCGGCGTCGCCGCCGGGCTCGTTCAAGCGCTCGATTGCGGCGGTGATCGCAGGCACGAGGTCGACCGCATGCGTCGCGACGGCCTCGCGTGCGGCGGCGGCGAGTGCCGCCGAATCCGTCGCTGTCAGTCGCGCACGGAGGTCCTCGTTCGCCGCGACTTGCGGCTTCGCGTGCGTCGCGCGAGCCGGATGCGCGCGTTCCGCGATCGCGCACGCGCTCGAGGCAGCCGCGCACGCGAGCACGACGATCGCAAGTCGCCTCGGCATGCTCAGTCCCGCAGCTCCGTCAGCTCGAGCCTGCGGAACTCGACCGGCGTGCCCTCGGCCTGCAGCGCGATCTGCCCGTGATCCGCCGTGCACTCGGTTCCGTCGTTGACGAGATCGCCGTTGACCCACACGCGGATCGAACGACCGCGGCACTCGATCTCCATCTTGTTCCACTCACCGACCGGCTTCTCCGACCCGTCGGTGAGGTTCTTGATCCGCCGCGCCTTGTCGCCGTCGACGCCCCAGTTGTCCTTCGGGCCGCGGCGCTTCTCCATGTCGGGCACCGCGATGTCCTCGCCGATGCACCAGAAGTCGCCGGCGTTGCCGCTGTGGAGCTGGCACTCGATCGACTGCGGGAACATCCCGTACAGGCGCCGCGGCGTCGAGCTGTGCACGAGCACGCCGCAGTTGCCCGCTTCCTTCGCGAAGCGGTACTCGACGACGAGCCGGTAGTCGCGGAACGACGCGTCGGTGATCAGGTGACCGGCGGGAGAGCCGTTCGACACGAGCAGTCCGTCGCGCGCGGCGAAGGACGGCGCGACGTTCGGATTCTTGTCGGCCTCGGGCACGTCGGCGTGCCAGCCCGCGAGGTCGACGCCGTTGAACAGGCTGTGCGCGGGCGGCGCGCTCGCGCAGGAGGCGAGGCCGAGCAGGAACAGGACGACGAGGAGTGCGGTGAGGCTTCGCATGCGACCAGCCTAGCGCGGCGACGCTCAGCTCAGCGCGCGGTAGTAGTACGTCGTCCCGCACGGCCGCCCGTCGGGGTACAGCGCGAAGTTCGGCACGTCGCCGACGCGGATCCAGCCGCAGCGCTCGTACAGGCGCGCCGCGTCGCCGCTCGTCACCGCGTCGAGCACGAGCAGCGTGCGACCGCACTCGCGCGCGAGGTCCTCCGCGGCGCGCACGAGCTGCTCGCCCAGGCCGCGGCGCCGCATGCGCCGATGCACCTGCATCTTGCACAGGTCCGCGCGGTGCGGCTGGTTGTCGGGCAGTGCGAGCACGAGCTGCACGGTGCCGCAGATCCCCTGCTCGTCCTCGGCGACGAGCAACGCGCGCTCGCCAGCGGCGACCTCCGGCGCGATGCGGCGCCAGAACGCGCGCGCGCGCTCGAGCGTGAACGGCTGCATGAAGCCGATCGACGCACCGCCGGCGACGCAGTCGAGCGTCAGCGCGGCGAGCTGATCGAGCTGCGCGTCGTCGAGCGTGCGAAGTCGTCGGATCGTCGGCGTGGTCGTCGTCATGGTCGGCGGGTCGTGAGTCTCGGCAGCGGCCGCGCTACGGCAAGAGCTCGACGCGCAGCGCGTTCGACAATCCGACCGACTGCGGCAAGAGTGGATCGAGGTACCCGAACTGCGCGTACAGCGTCAGTGGACCTCCGCCCCCGACGATCGGCGGCGTGACGATGCTACCCGCGGCGTCGCTGACGAACGGCGCGAGGAGCACGCTCGATTGCAGCGGCACGACCGTGCCGCCGAAGAGCGGCGTGGGCTGGCTCGCGGTGCCGACGACGAGCAGCGCGGGCTGCAGCGGCGCGGCGCCGACGAGCTTCAACTGTGCCTGCGTTCCGCTCGACAGGTTGCCACCGCACAGCGACAGGTACGAGTGGCCCGGTCCGCCGTAGCCGAGGTTCGCCTGGCACGCGTCGATGCGATGAAGCACGAAGAGGCCGGTCTGGCTCAGGCCCTGGTCGATCCGGTTCGCGATCAGCGCGATGTCGCCGGCGTCGTTGATCGCCGCACCACTGAACGCGGCGAACGTCCAGGCTCCGGCGTCGATCTGTCCCTTCAGCGGATACAACCCGGCGCCGGTCACGTGCACCGCGAGGGTCTGCCACATTGGAACGAACTCCTGCTGCTGCATCACGACGTCGCCGAAGTTGTTCACGGAGTACGCGCGATCGGAGATTCCGCAGTTGTTGCTCAGCAACTGCCATCCGGTGCCGGTGCTGTAGCTCACCGCCTGGCTCTTGCACGAGCCGGTGACCCAGGCGCTCGCGG
>SCVU01000745.1 GCA_004296785.1 Planctomycetota bacterium | reverse complement strand
CTCCCGCGGGCGCGCGTGCGAAGCGCGCGTGATGTGTGTGCTCATGCGCAGCGCGAGCGCCGCGTGTCAGGTCCAACTCTCCCCGGTGACCGATTTCTCCCATCGGCCGGTGAGTCCGAGGTCTCTCCGTTCGACCCGAGCATGCACGGTTGGATCCAAGTGGTTCGCATTCCACTGCGTCGAGCCCTTGAGCTTGCACTCGCGGGACCGACGCGTCGACGGTGAACGAGCGTCGCTCCGGGGATCGGACACGCGCTTTCCCAATTCCGCGCCTGGCGGATCAGTCGGCAGCTGACGTAAGACTGCGCGAGCGCAGCGCGCGGCTGGCGCGCCCCGGCCACGCGCTCGGCGGCGTGTCGATCGGCAGGCCGGCCAGCGCGAGGCAGGCGCGGACGACGGCCGCGCACGCGCGTGCGTCGGCGAGCGCGCGGTGCGGAGGCTCGGCGCCGAGCGCGAAGTGGCGCACCAGCGTCGCGAGCCTGTGGTTGTCGGCGTCGGGCGCGGTGCAGCGCGCGAGCTTCAGCGAGTCGTACCACGGCTGCTCGATCGCGCGCCGGCCGGCGCGCGCATGCGCGTGCGCGAGCACGTTCGCGTCGAAGCCCGCGTTGTGCGCGACGAACGGCACGGCCGCGCGCCAGCGCTCGAAGCGCGCGAGCGCGGGCGCGAGCTCCTCAGCGTCGACGAGATCGCCGTCGACGATGCCGTGGATCGCGCTCGCGGCCGGATCGATGCGCACGCCGGGTCGCACGAGCGCGTGGAACGACGACTGCTCGACGCCGTCGACGACGAGCAGCGCGCCGAGCTCGAGCAACAGCGGCGCGCCGCGCAGGTTGGCCGTCTCGGTGTCGACGACGACGTAGGCGCCGGCCATCGCTCAGCGCACCTCGCCGGCGGCCGACAGCGGCAGCACCTGCCGGATGCGCGTGTCGACGAGCGTGGCGAACGTGGATTCGTTCGTCAGCACCGCGACGAGCGCGTCCTCGTCGCCGCAGCGCGACAGGCTCGCGCGGAATCCGTCGGTGCGGCCGTCGTGCGTGTGCCAGCGCCGGCCGCTCGGCTCGGTGATCACGTACCAACCGCACGCGTAGCGCTCGTCCGACGCCGAGAAGAACGCGTCGCGCTCGCCGGAGTCGAGCACCGCGTCGCTCGAGAGCGCCGCGTGCCAGGCCTCGAGATCCGCGAGCGAGCACAGCACGCCCGTCGCGCCCTGATAGCCCGGTCCCCACGCCCAGTCGCACGCGGGCGGCGGCGGTCCCGGACGGCGGTAGCGGTGGCGCCGCACCGCGAGGTGCGAGGTGTCGCCGTCGCAATCGCCGACGAAGCGCGCGCTCGACATGCGCGCCGGCTCGAGCACGCTCGCGCGGACGAATTGCTCGAACGGCTTGCCGGACACGCGCTCGACGATGCGCGCGAGCAGCAGATAGTTGTAGTTGCAGTACAGGAACGACTCGCCGGGCGCCGCCGCGAGCGGCCGCGAGAGCAGGTGGCGCTCCCACGCCCGCGGCGATTCGTCGAAGGCGCCGTCCTTCGCGTCGGTGGCCGTGGTCTGGCGGTAGCCGGAGCGGTGGTGGAGCAACTGGTCGATCGTGATCGCGCACTGCGGCGACGGCACGTCTGCGAAGTGCGCGGCGAGCGTGTCGGTCAGGCGCAGCTTGCCGTCGCGCGCCAGCCGCAGCACGGCGGCGGCTGTGAACTGCTTCGAAACCGAGCCGACGTCGAACAGCGTGCGCTCGTCGACGGGCAGGCCGGCGAGATTCGCGTAGCCGTAGCCGCGCGAGAACAGCGGCGCGCCGCGCCACACCACGAGCACCGCGCCCCAGAAGGGCCGCGCCGGATTGGGATCGACCGCGTGCTCGACCAGTGCGGCGAGCGCGCGGCGCTCGGCGGCGTCGTCCGCGCGCGGCGCGCCGAGCGGCGGCGCGAGCGGCTGCTGCAGCACGAGAGCGGCGCACAGCGCGGCGAGCATGGGACTCAGACTACCACGCATCGCGCACGGCGATTGCGCGCTCGAAGTCGGATCGCGAGCGTGCGCGATCGCTCAGCCGCGCGGTTGCTCAGCCGCGCGCGAGCGCCTGGAAATCCGGCTCGCCGCGCAGCGAGTCGAGGTCGCCGTTGCGCGCGAGCTCGCTCTGCACGTAGTAGCCGCGCGCCTGCGCGAGCCGCAACAGCTCGATCGCCGCCGGCGACACGCCGGAGGCGATCGAGC
>SCVU01000744.1 GCA_004296785.1 Planctomycetota bacterium | reverse complement strand
GGCTGGTATCTGCTCGCGAAAGAGGCGGTGCCAACGTTTCGCATGCAGCAAAACGAGTCCGCGTGCGCGGACGCCGACTTGCTCGTTGTGGTGCCGTGGTCGCTGTCGAACGTGCTCTCAGGGACCCCGACGGTGTTCCGCCCGTTCATCGTGGGCGCGAAGTACGCGGCGAAGTTTCGCACGTACTACTGGCAGCACGAGCGCCGAGCGCAGAGTTCAACCGGGATCGAGTTTGCGGTGAACTGCGCGCCGTACCCGTCGAGGGGCGAACGCATCCTCGACTCGGCGCTGGCTGACAGCGGCGGAAACTTCGGCCGGCTCGCCAGAACGGGCGTCATGGACGAGTACTGCCAAGAGATGCTCGCGCAGGAGCTGGCGGGCATCGCCGCCGACGATTGGCGCAAGTTCTTCAAGCGCCACGGCGGAGAGCAGGAAGACTGACCGCCCCCGGCGCCCCTCCAGGGCCCGGTTTCAACAGCTACATACTTCCGAGCGAGCTGGACCAGTGTCCGTTGCTTGTGGCGCCGGCGCGCGACCCCTATCCTATCGCGCCGTTTTGCCAAAAGCGGCCCTCCCAATGGGTACCGCCAACATCCGCAACATCGCGATCGTCGCGCACGTCGACCACGGCAAGACAACGCTGGTCGACACCATGTTCCGCTTCGCCGGAACCTTCCGCTCCAACCAGCAGGTCATGGAGCGGGTCATGGACTCGGATGCCCAGGAGCGCGAGCGCGGCATCACCATCCTGGCGAAGAACACCGCCATCGACTGGCACGGCACCCGCATCAACATCGTCGACACGCCGGGCCACGCCGATTTCGGCGGCCAGGTCGAGCGCACGCTCGCGATGGTCGACGCGGTGCTGCTGCTCGTGGACGCGGCCGAGGGCCCGATGCCGCAGACGCGCTTCGTGCTCAAGAAGGCGTTCGAGCGCGGCCTCAAGGCGCTCGTGATGATCAACAAGGTCGACCGCCCCGACGCGCGCGCGCACGAGGTGCTCGACGAGGTGTTCGAGCTGTTCCTCGAGCTCGGCGCGCACGACGAGCAGCTCGACTTCGCCGTCGTCTACGGCTCGGGCCGCGACGGCTGGGCCAGCCTCGACCTCGACAAGCGCACGCCCGACCTGTTGCCGCTGTTCGAGATGATCCTCGCGCGCGTCCCGGCCCCGGCCGGCGACGTGGGCGGCCCGCTGCAGTTCCAGGCCGCCACGCTCGACCACGACGACTTCGTCGGTCGCATCGGCGTCGGCCGCGTCGTGCGCGGGACGCTGCGCGCCGGCGCGCGCGTCTGGCTGTGCCACCCCAACCGCTCGAAGCCGACCGCGACGGTCGTGCGGACGCTGTACCGCTACCAGGGACTCGCGCGCATGCCCGCCGAGTTCGTCGAGGCCGGCGACATCGCGGTCGTCGCGGGCATCGAGGAGCTCAAGATCGGCGACACGCTGTGCCCCGTCGACGCGCCGGATCCGCTGCCGGCGATCAAGGTCGACGAGCCGACGATCTCGATGGTGTTCCAGGTCAACGACTCGCCGTTCGCCGGCCGCGAAGGCCAGTTCGTGACGTCGCGCCACCTGGCGGCCCGGCTCGAGAAGGCGTCGCTGCGCGACGTCGCGCTCGAAGTCGCGCCGACGGACGCGACGGACGCGTTCGAGGTCAAGGGCCGCGGCACGATGCACCTCGGCGTGCTCGTCGAGAACATGCGCCGCGAGGGGTACGAGTTCGCGGTCGCGAAGCCGCACGTGATCTTGAAGCAGATCGACGGCAAGACCTGCGAGCCGATCGAGCGCGCGGCCATCGAGACGCCGCAGGACAGCGCGGGCCGCGTGATCGAGTTCATGGGCCGCCGGCGCGCCGAGATGACGCACATGGAGGCGCACGGGAATCAGGTCAAGCTCGAGTTCCTGATCCCGTCGCGCGGCCTGATTGGCGCGCGCACCGCGCTGATGACGCTGTCGCAGGGCAACGCGATCCTCAGCCACGTGTTCGAGTGCTGGCGCCCGCGCGAAGGCGCGGTGCCGCACCGGACCAACGGCGTGCTGATCGCCGACCGCGCGGGTCCCGTCGTGCCGTACGCGCTCTTCTCGCTGCAGGACCGCGGCTGCTTCTTCGTCCCGGTTGGAACCGAGGTCTACGAGGGGATGATCGTCGGCGAGAACGCGAAGGACAACGACTTGATGCTCAACATCTGTCGTGAGAAGAAGCTGACGAACATGCGCGCGGCCGGGAAGGACGACACCGTCTCGCTCACGCCGCCGCACATCATGTCGCTCGAGGAATGCCTCGAGTACATCGAGGACGACGAGCTGGTCGAGGTCACGCCGAAGAGCTTGCGCTTGCGCAAGAAGGGCCTGACCGAGATCGAGCGCAAGCGCACCGCGCGACAGTACGCGTCGGCGGACGAGTAGCACGGGCGGACGAGTAGCGCGGGCGGGCGAAGCGCCCGCGCGCGCGAGTGCCGCAGCGCTCAGCGCGCCTTGACCTCGGCGCCCGCCGACACGGCCCGCGCTTCGTCCAACCGGGTGCGCCAGGTCGCGGCGGCTTCGGCGCGCCGCGCGTCCGGTTCCGCGGACTCCCAAGCCGCGTAGAGCTCCGCCAACGCGCTGAGGACTGCGATGCGGTCCTTGTCCTTCGCGTTGTGCACCGCGGCGAGGATCTCGCGCGCTTCGACGAGGCAGCTCTCCGCGAGCGCGAACTCCCGCGCTCCGGCGCGGCAGCGGCCGAGCACCGTGAGCGCGCGGCCCAAGCGCAGCGCGTTGCCGCCGCTGAACTCGCGGCGCAGCGCGGGCTCGGCGGGAGCGAGCAGCGCGACGGCCTCCGCCGGCCGGCCCTGCGCGAGCAGCAGCGCGCTGAGATTGCCGATCGTGATCAGCGCGTCGCGGTGCTCGTCGCCGAGCACTTGCCGATAGCCGTCGAGAGCGGTTCGGTACTGCTGCTCGGCTTCCGCCGGCCGCCCCATGCCCTCGAGCAGCCAACCGAGGTTGTGAATCGAGTTGAGCGTCTCGCGATGCGCGTCGCCCAGCAGTCGACGGCGACCTGCGAGTGCCTCGCGATACAGCGATTCCGCTTCCTCCAGTCGGCCCTGGTCCTTCAGCAGGCCGGCCATGTTGTTCATCGAGTTCAGCGTCTTCGGGTGCTCGGCGCCGAGCAGCAGCCGGCGCTTCGCCAGCGCCTCGCGGTAGTACGGCTCCGCGTCGGCGAGGCGGCCCTGGTCGTGCAGGAAGAAGCCGAGGTTGTTCATCGACGCGAGCGTGTCGGGGTGACTGTCGCCCAGCGCGGCGAGGCGTCCGTCCAGCGCCTCGCGGTAGTACGGCTCGGCTTCCGCGATCCGCCCCTGTGCCGTCAGCACGGCCGCGACGTTGTTGAGCGCGAACAGCGTGCTCGCGTGCCGGCTGCCGAGCGTGCTGCGGAAGCCCGCGAGGACTTCGTGAAAGTACGGCGCGGCCTCCGCCCAGCGGCTCTGCGCCATCCACAGCGAGCCCAGGTTGTTCAGCGTGAGCAGCGTCCGTTCATCCGTGTCGCCGACGGCGCGGCGCTGCCCGTCGAGCGCTTCGAGATAGCACGCCTCCGCCGCCGCGAAGTCGCCGCGGTTCTGGTGCATCAACCCCATGCTCCCGATCGCCGTGAGCGTGCTCGGATGCTCGTCGCCCAGCGCGCGCCGGAAGCCCTCCATCGCGCCGCGGAGGCACGCCTCGGCTTCGGCGAGCTTGCCCTCGTCGCGCAGCAGGTTGCCGAGCTCGTGGAGCGAGGTCAGCGTGTCCGCGTGCTCCGCGCCGAGCTCTCGGCGCCGGATCTCGAGCGCGGTCTGTTGCGGCTCCCCGGCCAGGCCGAGCATGCCGAGCTCGTGCAGCGTCGTCGCCAAGGTCTGCAGCAGCCGCGCGCGCACGAGCGGCTGCTCCTGGAAGCGCGCGTCGATCGCCGCGCGCGCCGGCGCGAAGAAGTGGTCCTCGAGCGCGTCGAGCGAGATGCTCGTGAAGTTGCTCTGCGCGAGCAGCGACTGCAGCTGTCCGACGCGCGCCTCGACCTCCGCTTCCGGCAGCGAGCGCAGCGCGCCTTCGCGCGTCTTGTCGAGCAGACCCGCGCGCACGCTGATGCCCATCTTCGCGACGTCGACGCTCGACAGGATCTCCTGCAGGAAGCCGACGACCTGCTCGAGTTCCTCCGCGCGCGCGCGCGTCGTCGCTTCGGCGCTCCGAGCGCGGGTGCTCGCCAGCTCGGCGAGCTTGCGCTGGCGCGCCTCGCGCCACGCGAAGCCGGCGGAGACGGCGGCCGCGAGCACGAGCACCACGGCGCCGCCCGCGACCGCCGACACGACCACGCGGTTGCGCCGCACGAACTTGCGCAGCCGATAGCCGCGGCTGTGCGCGACGGCGAGCACGGGCTCGTGCTCGAGGAAGCGGCCGACGTCCTCGGCCAGCGCGCTGGCCGTTGGATAGCGCAGCTCCCGATCCTTGCGCAGGCATTTGTGGACGATCGCCTCGAGCTCGCCGCGGACGCTCGCGCGCAGCGCTTCGACCGCGGTCGCACGCGCGTGCGCGACCTCGGCGACGCGCCCCTGCTGCGCCAGCCGCTGCGACAAGAGCTGCGGCTCTTCCTCGCGGATCAGGCGCCGGAGCTCGGCGAGCGGAGTCGTCCGCACGCGCGCGAGCTCGAGCGGCGTGCAGCCGACCAGCAGCTCGTGCAGCAGCACGCCGAGCGCATAGACGTCGCTGCGCGTGTCGATGTCCGTGCCGGAGCCCGCGGCCTGCTCGGGACTCATGTACTGCAGCGTCCCGACCAGTTGCTGCGCTTCGGCCGGGTCGCTCGCGCCCGCGGCGGCGCACTCGCTCGGGCTCGCGATGCCGAAGTCGATGACCTTCGGCTCGGGCGCGCCGTTCGACATCGTCACGAGCACGTTCGACGGCTTCAGATCGCGATGCACGATGCCCTTGTGGTGCGCGTGCTGCACCGCGGCGCAGATCACCCGGAACAGCTCGAGCCGCCGCGCGACGGACAGGCGCTCGCGGTCGCAGAAGCTCGTCACCGTCTCCCCCTGCACGAGCTCCATCACGAAGTACGGCCGGCCGTCGTCGGTCGTTCCGGCGTCGAAGAGCCGCGCGATGTTCGGGTGATCCATCACCGCGAGCGTCTGTCGCTCGCTCTCGAAACGCGCGAGCACCTTCGGCGCGTCCAACCCGGCCCGGACGAGCTTGAGCGCCACGCGGCGGACGACGGGCTCGGTCTGCTCGGCCAGATAGACCGTTCCGAACCCGCCTTCGCCGATCCGCTCGAGCAGTCGGTAGCGCCCGATCCGTTCGGCCGGCGCGCTGTCGCGCGAGCTCGCCGCGCCGAGCACGCCGACCAGGTCGCTGCGCTCCAGCGCGAACAGCTCGTCGAGCTCGCGCCGCAGCGCGGCATCGCCGCCGCACGCGGCGTCGAGGAACTGCGCGCGCGCTTCGGGGGCGAGATCGCAGGCGCGGTGGAAGATCTCGCGAAGCGTTCCGTGGCGAGCGGGGTCTGGGTCGGCGTGCGTCATCGAGAGCTCTCCGTGCGCAGCGCCGTCAGACCTGCAGCTCGCGCAGCAGCCACAGCCGGGCCATCCGCCAGTCCTTCTCGACCGTGCTCTGCGACACGTTCAGCGCGTGCGCGACCTCGGCCACCGTCATGCCGCCGAACCAGCGCAGCTCCACGATGCGCGCCTGACGCTCGTCCAGAGCTTCGAGCCGCTGCAGCGCGGCGTTCAGCGCGTCGATCGCCACGTCGCGCTCGGGCTCGACCGCCGTCGCTGGCGCGGCCACGTCGATCGCGGCGGACAGGCTGACGCGACCGCGGTTGCCGCCGCGCTTGTGTGCCTGACGCGCCTCGGCGTCGTTGACGAGGATCTGGCGCATCGCCTTCGCCGCGACGGCGAAGAAGTGCGCTCGACCGGACCACGAGACGTCCGGCGCCTTGACCAGCCGGAAGTAGGCCTCGTGAACGAGCGCGGTCGGCTGCAGCGTGTGGTCGGCCGGCTGCGCGGCGAAGTAACTGCGCGCGAGCGCGCGCAGATCGTCGTACACGAGCGGCAGCAGCCGCTGGGCCGCGCCCGGGCGCTCGTCGAGCTCCAGCAGGATTCCGGTGACCTCGCGCGCGGCATTCATCTTCGTCGGTCCGGGGCGTGGCGCTCGCCGCGCGCAGTTTACAGCGGCCCCGCGGCGCTGAACGCGGATTCGCTACGGGTTCCGCGCGCGGTTCCTGTGATTCGAGTCGAGGCGCGCGCCGGCCACTCCCAGGTCGGCCCCGGCAGCGCGCGTCGACACAACCGTCATCAAGGGTTCGAGCATGCTCCACGTCCGCGCCAGCACGTCCCACTTCCTCCGAGCGCATCCGTTGCTGCTCGCATTCGCCGTGTCGGTCACTGCAGCCGATGTCGTTGCACAGTCCGATGGCGCGCCGACGTTCGTCAGCAGGAATGGAGGCAATCTCGTCGGGTGCGGGCCGACCGGCGGGCCTTCGATCTGGCATACGTTCGCGACTCCGACGCCCACGTCCGACTCGATCGCGGTGAGCGATCCGGGGAACCTGTTGGGCAGCGTGGTGTGGGGCGCGAGCATGGCCGCGTCGCAGCTCGACGCGCTGCCCTCGCCGAACGGCCTCGCGCTCGCTGCGAGCGGAACCGTGTCGCGCGACGCGCTGCCGCCGCTCGGCTTCGGCACCGCGGCGTTGGCGGATGCACGCGATGATTGGAGCTTCACGCTCTCCGAACCCGTCCACTTCACGTTGAACGTGTCGCTCAGCGCGACGAGCACGGAAGCCGTCGTCGCCGGCGCTAGTTTCTTCTTCGTCGGCACGAGCATCACTCCGGACGCGGGGTCGCCGCCGGCGCCGTACTCGGCCGCGCTCTCGGCACCGGGCACGTTCACGCTCACGACGAGCGGAACGCTCGGGCCCGGCCTGTACCTCGTCAACATGCAGAACCGGGCCGACAGCGTGTTCAACTCCTGGCCGTTCAGCGGGAGCTACCAGAGCTCGTTCACGCTCGCGCTCCAGCCGCTCGCGCACGCGACGACGCGCAACGTGGCGCCCAATCCGCTCTCCTACACCGCGAGCGCGCCGATCCTCGGCCAGGCCTGGAGCGGCAACGTCGATCTCGCGCTGACCGGGCACAGCTTCGCGCAGATCTTCGCGTCGTTCGCGGCCGCGCAGCTGCCGCTCGCGAGCGGGCAAGTGCTCCTCATCAACCCTCCGTTCTTCGAGCTGACGCCGCCGCTGCCGGGGCCGCTCGCGACTTTCTCGACCGCGCTTCCCGGCGACCCCGCGCTCGCGGGGATCTTCCTCGCGACTCAGGCGCTGCACTCGGGCGGCGCGCCGTCATTCGCTTTGTCGAACGCAGTCGATCTGACGCTCGGGTTCTAGCGAGCGAGCGCGTCCGTCCGAGCCGGCCCGTCGACGCGCGCTACGGCACGAGCGTCACGGCGACCGGAGTGCTCGCGAGCTCGACGTCGAAACCCGTCGGCGAGAGCACGACGTACGCGTGGTGCGCGACGAGACCCGCGAGGCTCGCCGACATGCCGGGCGGCAGGCTCAGCGCAGCCTGCGCCTTGCCGAATTGCCCGAAGTAGCCGAGCGCGGGCGAGATCGGACCCGCCTGCTGCAGCAGCAGCGTCAGGTACTCGTCGGGATTCAGCGGCAGCGTCAGCGCGCCGATCGGAATCCCCGGCGCCGTGCCGGACACGCTGCCGAGCATCAGATATGCGTCGCCGGCGTGCGCCGCGCCAGCGTCGAGCACCAGCGACTGCGCGCCGCCGCTGGCGAGCGAGACGACCGGCGGCCACGCCTGCAGCGTCGAATCGAGCTGCGACGTGTCGAAGGTCACGGCTTGAATCGGGCCGACCGGGCTCAGCGACTTCACCGCGAGCGTGCCGTCCTCGAACGACAGCACGTGGCCGAACTGCTCGCTGCTGCCGGACACACCGCCGTACGCCGCGCCGAGCAACTTCGCGTGCGGGACGTACGCGTTCCCTTCGCGCCTGAACAGGTGCACGCTCGCCTCGTCCACCTTCTCGATGAACGTGTCCTGCCCGACCGCGATCCAGTCGCCCGACACGTCGAGCGGAGCGCCGAAGTGGATCTTCGAGTACGACGCCAACTGCGGATCCACGAAGAAGAGCTGCTGCGCAATCGTCCACGCGTGGCCGACTTGCTCGTACACGAACAAGCGACCGTTGTCGTAGTACTCGAGGTTGTTCGGCGCCCCGACGAGCAGGCGGTCGCCGTGCCACGCGACCGACGCACCGAACCCCGTGTACAAGTTGCTGGGGCCAACGACCGTCTGCTCGAGCGTCCAGCCCGCGGCCCCGCGGCGGTACAGGTGCACGCGTCCGCCCTGCGGGTGCTTGCGATCTCCGATCGCGAGCCGATCGCCGTCGAGCGACAGCGCGCGGCCGAACTGCACGGAGGTGTCGAAATCCGGCGGCTCGATCGTCTGCTCGATCTTCCACGTCTGTCCGTCGAACGCGCGGATCTGCACGCGCGGGACCCCGCCGACTCCGACGCCGCGGTAGTACACGAGCATGCGCTGTCCGACGAGCTCGACGTGATCGCCGAACACGCTGCCCTGCGCGAAGCTCATGCTGAATCCCTGGAACGGCACCCACGCGCCGCCGACCAGCCGGTACACGTGGACGCGACCGGCGAACTCGCCCGGTGCGCCGACCGCGAGGAAGCCGTCGGAGGCGGCGATCGACGCTCCGAACATCGAGGACTGGGTCAGCGGCACACTCGTCGCGATCGTCTGCGCGAGCGCGAATCCCGTCGGGCCGCGGTGATAGGCGCGGACCGTTCCCAAGGCGGTGCCCGAGTGCGGCTGGCTCGCGAACGACCAGTCGCCGTCGGTGGCGACGTCGAACACGTGAAAGCCCTCGCCCGCGACGGGCTTCGTCAGCGATCCCTGGAACACCTGCGCGGCGAGCGGTGCGCACGCGAGCGCGAGGACGAAGGCGAGCCGAGCGGGGGCGAGCATGCGCGAGATATCCCGAGACGGGCCGGTCGAGGGCGAGCCGCGGCGCGCACGGTGCGCGCGAAGCGCGAGCTTCGAGCTTAGCGCGCCGCGCCGGATTCGGTCCGACATTCCCCGCGCGCGGCACCGCGACTCGCACCGCTGAGTTCTCGGTTCGGGGGTACGATCAACGCCCCCCTCGGCCCCTGCGTTCCCGCCCGCGATGTGCACTCGTTCCGTTCGTAGCGTCGTGGTCCTCGGCCTCCTTCCCGTCGTCGCGATCGCCGCGGCGGTCGGCGGCTCCGCGCAAGTCGTGTCGCACGCGACCGCGCCGTTCCCGAACTTCGAGTCGAGCCCGGTGCACCCGCTCGCGCTGACGCCGGACGGCGCGCGGCTCGTCGCGCTCAACACGGCCGACGCGCGCATGGAGGTGTTCGACGTGCAGCCCGACGGCACGCTCGTGCGCGTCGGCTCCGTGTTCACCGGGCTCGAGCCCGTCTCCGTGTGCATCGACGCCGGCGATCCGCAGATCGCGTTCGTCGCGAACCACCTCTCCGACGACGTCGCCGTCGTCGACCTCGCGACGCTCACGGTGACCGCGCTGATCGCGGTCGGCGACGAGCCGAACGACGTGCTCGTCGCGAACGGCAAGCTGTTCGTCACCTGCGCGCGCTCCGCGTCGAACCCGCAGCTCGTCGCGCCGAGCGGCTTCGTCGAGAACGCGGTCGTGATCGCGTCGGCGAGCGCGCCGTACGCGATCCAGGCGCGCATCGCGCTCGACGGGCACGAGCCGCGCGCGCTCGCGCTCGCCAAGATCGGCGGCGCCGCGCGCGTGTTCGTCGTGCCGCAGAACTCGGGCAACCACACGACGACGCTCGACTTCGCGGCCGCGAAGACGCTCGGTCTCGCCGACCCGACCGTGCCCGACGCGTTCGACCCGCCGTTCACGTTCAATCCGTCGCTGAAGGCGCCGGGCCTGGCGGGCTTCCCGAGCCTGCCGCAGTTCTTCCCGATCCCGATCAAGGGCTGGACGCTCCCGCAGGTCTCGCGCATCGTCAACGACTTCGAGCACCCGGCGCACGTGCCGCAGCTCGCCGACGAGGACGTGTTCGCGATCGATCCGGCGACGAACCAGCTCGATCCGCAGGCGACGACCGGCGTCGGCACGACCCTGTTCTCGATCGAGCGCAACCCGCTGACGAACCAGCTGTGGATCGCGCACACCGCGGCGAAGAACCGCACGCGCTTCGAGCCGAGCGTCAAGGGCGACGCGGTCGAGAACCGCATCGCGATCGTCACGCCCGGCGGCGCCGTCGCGCAGCAGCTCGAGCTCGCGCCGCCGCTGACGACGCGCGAGCACGCGCAGCCGGTCGCGATCGCGTTCTACTCGCCGCACCGCGGTCCGCCGTCGGGCTCCGGCGGCGGATCGGGCGGCGGCGCGATCGGCGGCGGAACGATCGGCGGCGGCGCGACGAGCGGACCCGGCGCGGCGCAGCCGGTCGACGCGCGCACCGCGCGCCCGATCGCGTACATCGCCTGCACCGGCGGCGCGAGCGTCGTCGCGCTCGACGCGCAGAGCCACGCGCTCGTCGCCGAGCTCGACGTCGGCGAGGTTCCGATCGGCCTCGCCGTCGACAACGCGCGCGCGCGCCTGTACGTGCTCTCGCGCGGCGACCACGCGCTGCGCGCGTTCGACATCGCGAACGGCCACGCGCCGATCCAGCTCGCCGCGTCGAGCGCGCTCGCGGTCGGCTACGACCCCGAGCCGCACGGCGTGCGCGTCGGGCGCACGCACCTGTACGACGCGCGCGCTTCGACCGGCCACGGCAGCGACAACTTCTCGTGCGCGACCTGCCACGTGTCGGGACACGGCGACCAGCTCGCGTGGGACCTCGGCGATCCGGAGGGCGGCATCGGCTACTTCTTCCCCGATCTCATGACGGGCAGTCAGAGCCAGAACGGCACGATCGTCGCCGCCAACAACGCCGAGCAGACGCACCCGATGAAAGGACCGATGGTCACGCAGAGCTTGCGCGGCCTCGGCGACCTGAACGGCGCGCCGCTGCACTGGCGCGGCGATCGGCGCTTCTTCCAGATGTTCCAGGGCGCGTTCCCCGGCTTGCTCGGCGGCAGCGGGATCTCGAACGCGGCGATGCAGGAGTACGCGAACTTCGTGCGCGCGCTCGTCTATCCGCCGAACCCGTACGAGCCGCGCGACCGCGTCTACACCGGCGCGGCCGCCACGGGTCGCACGCTGTTCGGCCTGACCGCGGGCAATCCGGGCAAGGACTACAACCCGCTCGCGTCCGGCCTGAAGTGCATCTCGTGCCACAAGGCCGAGTTCGCCAACGGCACCGACTTCACCGGCGCACAGCGCACCGTGAACTTCGAGTTCGAGACGATGTTCTTCAACGCGCCGACGCTGCGCGGCGTGTACGAGAAGAAGTACCGCGATCTCACCGGCTTCGGCACCGCGCACGACGGCTCGGGCGCGGACGCGCGCGACTTCCTCGACCTCGCCGACGCGTTCTTCGGACTGCCGGTGTTCTCGGGCTTCACCGCCGCCGATCGCGACAACGTCTCCGCGTTCGTCGAGCAGTGGGACACCGGCCTCTCGCCGCTCGTCGGCGTCCAACAGCTCGCCACGGCGGCGAACCAGCCGGCCTTCGACGCGTGGCTCGACCTCGCGGAGGCGCAGGCGAAGCTCGCGAACCCGTGGCTCGACGTCGTCGGCCGCGTGAAGACGCTGTCGAGCTCGGCGCTGACCGGCATCGCGTTCGAGTTCGACGCGGGCGCGGGCCAGTGGCGCTACCGCAAGGACGACGCGAGCTGGACCGACCGCGCGCAGCTCGCGGCCGACGTGCTCGGCGCGCAGACCGAGATCGTGTTCACGGCCGTCGTGCCCGGCACCGGGCGGCGCCTGGGCATCGACCGCGACGAGGACGGGTTGTTCGACGGCAGCGAAGCGGCGCTCGGCACGAGCGCGGCCGCGCCCGACACCGATCTCGACGGCTACGGCGACGCGCTCGAGGTCGCGCTCGGCTCGAACCCGCTCGTGTTCACCGCGAACCTCGCGGCCGATGCGACGGCGCCGCTGATCCACAAGAGCGAGCCGCGCGATCTGTTCGCGACCACGGCGACGCTGCGCGTGCAGACGAGCGAGCCGGCGAGCGCACTGGTCGAGCTCGGCCTCGCGGCGGGCGCGTACACGCTGTCGAGCTTCCCCTCCCCCGCGCTGCGCAGCGTGCACGACGTCGTGCTGACCGGGCTGCCGGCGAAGACGACCGTGTTCTACCGCCTGACCTCGACGGACAAGAACGGCAATGCGAGCCAGGCGACCGGCTCGTTCGGCACGACCGCGCGGATGCTGCACGTCGACGACATCACGCTGTCGAAGACGCCAAGCGGCGCGCAGTGGCAGGTCACGGCGACGGTCAAGGTCGTCGACCAGGACGGCGTCGCGGTCGCGAACTGCG
>SCVU01000097.1 GCA_004296785.1 Planctomycetota bacterium | reverse complement strand
TCGCGAGCACGCGCGCGCCGCGGGCGCCGTCGTCGTCGAGCTCGACCTGTCCGTGCCGTTCACGGCCGCGCGCGCGCGCAACGCCGGTTTCGAGCGCATGCAGGAGCTGCACGGGGACCTCGAGTGGGTCCAGTTCGTCGATGCGGACTGCGTGCTGCGTGCGGGCTGGCTCGAAGCGGCGCTGTGCGTGCTGCGCGCGCGCGCGGACGTGGCCGTCGTGTGCGGTCGGCGCCGCGAGATCGCGCCCGAGACGTCCGTCTTCAACCGCCTGTGCGATCGCGAGTGGGACACGCCGATCGGCGAGACGCGCTCCTGCGGCGGCGACGCGCTCGTGCGCAGCGCCGCGCTGCGCCTCGTCGGCGGTTACGACTCCGCGATGATCGCCGGCGAGGAGGCCGACCTGTGCCTGCGGCTGGCGCGGCGCGGCTTCCGCATCCTGCGCCTCGACGTCGAGATGACGGCGCACGACGCCGCGATGTCGCGCTGGGGGCAGTGGTGGCGGCGCGCGCTGCGCACCGGCCACACGACCGCGGAGCTCCTCGCCAAGCACGGGCCCGCACCCGAGCACCGCCGGCTGCGGCGCGCGGCGTCCACGCTCGGCTGGGCCGTCGCCGTTCCGTTCGCCAGCGCGGCGGTCGCCGCGTGGGCGCTGCTCTTCGCGCATCCGGTCGTTCTCGCGCTGGCGCTGCTGCTCCCGTTGCTCGCGTACGCGCTGCTGTTCCTGCGCGTGCACGTGCGCGAGCGGCGCGCCGGTCGCGCCGGAGCGGACGCGCGCGCATACGCGGCGTCGTGCGTGCTGTCGAAGTGGCCCGAGGCCTGCGGGATGTGGCTGTACGTAGCGCGCCGCGGCGCCGGTCGGCGCGCGCGCTGGATCGAGTACAAGGACGGACCGCGCGGCATCGGCGCGCCGGAGCGCTCGACGTGACGGGCGCACTCAAGCGCCGGCTGCGCGGCGTCGCCGATCAGGCCGCGCGAGTGTCCGGCTGGCTGGCGCTGTGCGAGCGCGAGCGCGCGCTCGGGCTGACCGTGCTGACGTACCACCGCGTGCTCCCCGCGGAGCGCTGCCGCAGCTACCCGTTCCCCGGGCTGGCGCTGCCGCTCGACGCGTTCCGCAGCCAGTTGCGCTGGCTCACGCAGCACGCGCGCGTGCTGCCGCTCGGCGCGGCGCTGCAGGAGTTCGCGCTGCAGCGCGCGGAACGCCCCGCGGCGCGGCCGCTCGTCGCGCTCACCTTCGACGACGGCTACGCCGAGGCGAGCGCGTGCATCGGGCCCGAGCTCGAGCGCGCGGACGTGCGCGGGACGTTCTTCGTGACCACCGGGTTCGTCGATGCGGGAGCCGGCGAGCTGCTGTGGTTCGACCGCGCGGTCCTGCTCTTCGGCGCGCTGGCGCCGGTGCGGCGCCGCAGCGTCGTCGCTGGGATCTGCGGGGATCCACGCGCGCTCGAACTGCCGGAACCGGACGCCGATGCGCGGGGCTGGACGCGCTGGCTCAAGCGACGCGGTCCGCTCGAGCGCGAGGCACTGCTGGCCGAGCTCGCGCGCGCGGTCGGCGGCGAGCCCGACGCCGACGGCTTTCGCGCGATGCGCGTCGCGGACGTGGCCGAGCTGCGCGCGCGCGGGCACGAGATCGGTTCGCACACGGTGTCGCATCCGATCCTGCCCGGACTCTCCGACGAACGACTGCGCTGCGAGCTCGTCGATTCGAAGCGCGCGCTCGAGCTGTGGCTGGGCGAGCCGGTGCGCGGCTTCTGCCATCCGAACGGCGACACCGATGCGCGCGTCGGCGCCGCCGTCGCGCGCGCCGGCTACGCGCATGCGTGCACGACGCGCGCCGGCGTGTTCGGAGCCGGAGGCGACGCGTTCGCGATCCCGCGCGTCGACGTCGTGCCCGAGCGCGTCAGCGGCAGCGGCGGCGCGTTCGAGCCCACGGCCTTCCGACGCGAGCTGTGCAACGTGTATCGGCGCCGCGGGTGGGCGGACGGCCGCTCGCGCGGGGAGAGCCGAGGTCGCGCGTGAACGTCGTCTACCTGACCAATCAGTACCCGAAGCCGAGCCACACGTTCATCCGCCGCGAGATCGCGGCGGTCGAACGCGCCGGCGTGCTCGTCGAGCGCGTGTCGATCCGGCCGGCCGGCGCCGCGCTCGTGGACCCGGACGACCTCGCGGAGCGCGCGCGCACGCGCGTGTTGCTGTCGCGCGGCGCGCTCGGACTCTTGCCGTCCGCGCTCGCGATCGCGCTGCGCCATCCGCGGCGCGCGCTGCGCGGATTGCGCGCGGCTTGGGCGCTCGCCCCGCGCTCCGCGAGCGGCGTCCTTCGACACCTCGCGTACCTCGCCGAGGCGAGCCTGCTGCTGCGCTGGTGCGCCGCCGCGCGCGCCGAGCACGTGCACGCGCACTTCTCGACGAATCCGGCCGCGGTCGCACTCCTGTGTCGCGAGCTCGGCGGCCCGCGCTACAGCTTCACCGCGCACGGAACGGCCGATCTCGAGGCCGCGAGCACGACCGCGCTCGCGCTGAAGATCGAGCGCGCCGCGTTCGCGGTCGCGGTGTGCGACGACGGCCTGCGCAAGCTCGCGCGTTCGGCGCCGCCCGGGCACGCGCACAAGTTGCACCTCGTGCGCTGCGGCGTCGATGCGGCGTTCTTCACCGCCGCGCAGTCTGGCGCGCGCGCCGTTCCGGCGGCCGCGCGGCTCGTGTGCGTGGCCCGCCTCGGTCCGGAGAAGGGCTGCGACGTGCTGCTCCGCGCGCTGCGCCTGCTCGCCGACGCGCGGATCGAGTTCCAGCTCGCGCTCGTCGGCGACGGTCCACAGCGCGGCGCGCTGGAGCGACTCGCCGTCGAGCTCGGGCTCGGCGCGCGCGTCGAGTTCCTCGGCTGGCAGAGCGGCGCGGCCGTGCGCGAGCAGATCCTCGCGGCGCGCGCGCTCGTGCTCGCGAGCCGCTCCGAGGGTCTGCCGGTCGTCATCATGGAGGCGTTCGCGCTGCAGCGCCCGGTCATCGCGACCGCCGTCGGAGGAATCGCCGAGCTGGTCGTCCCCGGGCAGACCGGCTGGCTCGTCCAGCCGTCCGATCCGCGCGCGCTCGCCGACGCGATGGCCGAAGCGCTGCGCCGTCCGGCGGCCGAGCTCGCTGCGCTCGGCACACGCGGCGCGGCGCGCGTCCGCGCTCGCCATGCGATCGACGACCAGGCGCTCGTGATGGTCGCGCTGTTGCGCGCGGCGCGCGGGCCCTCGCTGCGGCGGCGCGACCAGCGCCTCGCGAGCGAGCGCGGCGCTACCCACTTTCCCGTCCGCAACCGGGTGCTTCGTTCGATCGAGGGGTGGCTGCGGCGAGCCTAGTCTCGCACGTCCCGATGTCCGTCGACGCGCTGCGAGCTGCGGAGTCGACCCCATGAGTCCAGACGATTCCCATTCGGAGCGAGCGCCGTTGCTCGCCGAATCCACGCCGGACCTTCGCGCCCACGGCGAAGCGGGGCGGCTGGCCGGCTCGTTCCCGGCGCGCCTGCTGCGCACCGCGCGCTACCTGAGTTCGCTGCCGCGGCAGGTGTTGTCGGCGGAGGAGTTCGAACGCTTCCTCGTGCGCGAGCGCGAGCTGGCCGACCGCCGCACGCGCAGCTTCAGCCTGCTCGTCCTGCGGCGCCGGCACGGCAGCGCGGAGCAGTTCGGCGTGCTCGCGCTGGAGCTGCGCGAGCGCCTGCGCTCGACGGATCTCGTCGGTCGCCTGGACGAGCAGCGGATCGAAGTGCTGCTCAGCGACACCGATTGCGACGGCGCGAACGTCGTCGCCGATTGGGTCGACGATCTCGTGACGAAGCTCGGGATCCGCGTCGAGCCGACCATCTACGTCTATCCGAGCGTCGACGGCCCGGACCGTGGTGGTCCGTCGAGCCGGCCCGTCGAGCCGCCGACCCGCGGCGGCACTGCGCCGACGCCGAACGCCGGCGAGCGAACGGACGGCGCGCGCGCGAGCGCCGACCGCGGCTCGGAGCCGGAGCGCTCCGGCAGGGCGGGCCCGCGCAAGCTCGAGCGCTGGCCGATGGAGGACCTGTGGCGCCATCTCGCGCTGCCGCTGCCCGCCGGCAAGCGCGCGCTGGATCTGCTGCTCGCCTGCGCGATCCTGCTCGCGCTGCTGCCGCTGTACGCCGTCGTCGCGCTCGCGATCCGGCTCGACTCGCCGGGCCCGGTGTTGTTCCGGCAGATGCGCGCCGGACTCGGAGGGCGCCCGTTCGTCTTCTACAAGTTCCGCTCGATGCGCGTCGACGCCGAGGCGAGTCGCGCACAGCTCGAGGCGCGCAACGAACAGAGCGGTCCGATCTTCAAGATCGAGAACGACCCGCGCATCACGCGCGTCGGTCACTGGCTGCGGCGCTTCAGTCTCGACGAGTTGCCGCAGCTGTGGAACATCGTGAAGGGCGACCTGTCGCTCGTCGGGCCGCGCTCGCCGACGCTCAACGAGGTGCCGTCGTACGAGCGCTGGCAGCGGCGGCGCCTCGACGTGACCGGCGGCATCACCTGCATCTGGCAAGTCAGCGGTCGCAGCCAGATCGGCTTCCGCGATTGGATGCGCATGGACATGCGCTACGCCGCGCGGCGCCGCCTCGGCACCGATCTGTGGCTGCTCCTGCGGACGCTGCCTGCGGTGCTCTCGGGCCGCGGAGCCTACTGATGCCTTCGGGCGCGCACGTCGCGATCGATCCGCGGCCGGCATCGAGCGCGTGCCCGGCGGGCGAGCGCGGCCTCGCGCCGATGCGTTGGGCGGTGGCGGCGCCGTTCACCGCCGATCCCGCGAGCGATCGTTGGCTCACGCCGTTCGTGCGCGGCGGTCGGCACTCGTTCGTGATGGTCCCGGCCCCGCCGCGACCGTCGTGGCACGCACGCGCGCAGCGCGCGTCCGGCTGGCTGGACTGGCTCGGCACGTGGAGCCAGGGACGCACGGCCTGGGCGGCGAACGCGCAAGGCGTGATCACGGTCTTCCCGCAGCTCGCGTTCAGCGTCGGCGCGCGCCAACGCGCGCGCGCGCCGCAGCGTCTCGTGGTCGCGTGGTGCTTCAACCTCGGTCAGCTCTACGGCGGGGTCAAGCGCGCCGCCGCGCGCCTCGCGCTCGCGCGCGTCGACCGCTTCGTCGTGCACTCGCGCGCGGAGGTCGCGCTGTACGCCGAATGGCTGGAGCTGCCGCAGGAGCGCTTCCGCTTCGTGCCGCTGCAGCGCGCGGCGATCCCGCTCGAGGAAGTCGAGGAGCAGCGCGATCCGTTCGTGCTCGCGATGGGCTCGGCGCAACGCGACTACGCGACGCTCTTCGAGGCGGTGCGCGGATCGCGGCGGCGCACGATCGTCGTGGCGGCCGCGCACGCGCTGGCCGGGCTCGACGTCCCCGCGAACGTCGAAGTGCGCCGCGGCCTGACTGCCGCGGAGTGCCGCCGGCTCGCGCAGCGCGCGCGCGTCAACGTCGTGCCGGTCCGCGCCGCCGCGACCGCCGCGGGACAGGTCACGCTGGTCGAGGCGCTGCGCATGGGGCGCGCGGTGGTCGCGACGCGCTGCAGCGGCAGCGTCGACTACGTCGCGCACGAGCGCACGGGGCTGCTCGTCGAACCGCACAGCGCCGCGGCGCTGCGCGACGCGATCGAGCGCCTGTGGGCGGACGCCGACCTGCGCGCGGATCTCGGTCGCAACGCGGCGCGTCACGCGCAGGAGCACTGCTCCGACGAGGCCGCCGGCGTCGCGCTGCGCGGAGTGCTCGACGAACTCGTCGGGAGCGGGCGGGCATGTCGGAGCTGACGCGCCAGCGCGGCGTGGGGCTCGCGCAGCTCGACGACACGCTCCAGAAGCTTTGCGCCGCTTCGCGCAACCGCTACGTCAATCCGTACGAGGAGCTCGAGTGGCCCGATCGCGTCGAGCCCGGGCAGTGGTTCACGAGCCCGGAGCTGATCTCGCTGTACGGCACCCCGGCGTGGGAGCGAATGGACGAGCGCGCGCGCGCGCGGCTGTCGTTCCTCGAAGCCGTCAACTTCTACAGCATCAACGTCAACGGCGAGCGGGCGCTGATCGAAGGGCTGGCCAAGCGCATGTACGCGGCCGCGGATCCGGTGCTCGAGATCTGCACGCCGTACCTGCAGCACCTGGTCGACGAGGAGAACAAGCACATCGTGTACTTCGGCGGGTTCTGCCGGCGCTACGCGAACGGGATCTACGGCGACCGCAAGCTCGACTTCGGCCGCAACTACGCGCCCGGCGAGGACGACTTCCTGTTCTTCGCGCGCGTGTTGATCTTCGAGGAGCTCGTCGACGTGCACAACCAGCGCATGGCGCACGACGCGCGCCTCGCGCCGATCGCGCGGCGCATCAATCTGCTGCACCACCTCGAGGAAGGTCGCCACCTCGCGTTCGGACGGCTGATCGCGGCCGAGCTCTTCGAGCGCCACGCGCGGAACTGGACGAGCCGCACGCTCGAGAGCGTGCGCGCGTACCTTGCCGCGTACCTCGTCGCGACCTGGCGCGAGTACACGAATCCCGACGTCTACGCCGACGCCGGTCTCGCGCGCAGCTATGAGCTCGCCGAGGAGGTCTTCGCGCACCCGAGCTGCCGCGCGCACCGGCGCGCGGTGTCGGCCGGCTGCGTCGGTTACCTGCTCGAGCACGGCATGCTCGCGCGCGAGCCGGAGTTGTAGCGCCCTGCGCCGGGCTCAGTGCCCGAGCGGCAGGAACCCGATCCGCACGTAGTGGTCGACTGCCGCGGCCAGATAGCTCGGATTCCAGCTCGTGAACGACTGCTGCCGCGCCGCGGCGAGGAACGCGTCGAGGCTCGCGGCTCCGCCGAGCGTCGCGTTGTAGCTCGCCGGCGAGCGGGTCGGATCCTTGTATGCGGCCTGCTGCACGACCGAACTCGAATCGCCGACTTGAGCCATCCAGACCCCGATGGGCGCCGGCGTGGTCCCGAGCTGCGCCCACTTGCCGACGGGCACGTGCGAAGCGAAGAACCGGTTGCTCCAGGAGTCGATGCCGAGCGTGCTGTTCGGCACGATGTGCTCGAGCAGCGTGAACGAGTAGGCCGAGTCCTGCACGTCCGTCGAGAACAGCCGCACGCCGTTGATCTGCGCGGCATTCCCGTCGACGACCATGCTCCCGCCCCAGTTGTGGATCACGTTCAACCCGATCGAGAGGTCGTGGACGCCGACGCTCGCGTGCGTGTCGCCGACCTGGTTCCCGTCGAGCGTCACGAAGGCCGGCTGCTTGCCCAGCGTGTTGTTCGCGATCACGTTGAACAGCACGTTGCCCTGCGCGATGTTCGCCAGCCACACGCCCCAGCCGCGCGGGTTGCTCGCGTCGATGTCCTTGCCGTCGAGGATCACGTTGCCGAGCACGTTCGCGAGCACGCCGGCGGGCTCCGGGTTGTTGCCGCCGCCGACGCTCAGCGCGATGCTGTTGCGCACGAACAGGTTGTCGATCACGGTGCCGCCGCAGCGCAGTTGCATGCCGTGCGACGCGGCGTTCGCGATGATGTTCCCGCGCACGAACACGCCGGTGTTGTCGTTGTCGATGTAGACGTTGTGGCTGAACATGTCGGGCTCGGCGCCCGCGACCGCGGCGTTCCAGCCGTTGTGGTCGAACACGCACTGCTCGATGCGCAGTCCGTGCACCGCGTACGCGTACAGTCCCTGCGGGTGCGCCCCGCTGCCGTGGACGTTGAACGCGTCGACGATCACCGAGCGCCGCAGCATGAAGTCGTGGTGGATGCCGCCGAAGCCCTGGAACACGAGGTTCGTGCTGAACCCCTCGAACTTGCAGTCCTCGATCAGGAAGTGCGATCCGGGCTGCAGCATGCGCGCGCCGACGCAGTCGCCGTAGCCCGAGAACGCCGCGGGCCGCAGGTGCAGACCGACCAGCGCGAGGTTGTCGATCGTGGCCGGCGACTGGCTGCCGCCCTCGGTCCACACGCCGCCGCTCGCGCCGGTCAGCAGCAGCGGCCGCGCCGTTGCGCTGCCGTAGGTCGCGACGAGCATCGGCTCGCTCACCGAGCGCCCCGAAGTCTTCCACTGTCCGAGACCCTCGTACCAGACGTCGCCGCGCCGCAGCAGCATCCAATCGGGATAGCCGTGGCGCAGCAGCGACTTCGCGGCGGCGAGCGTGCGCTTCGCCTGCGCGGGCGCGAGCCCGTCGTTCGCGTCGTCGCCGCTGCTGCTGCTCACGTACACGATGCGCGTGTCCGCGCTGGCCTGGAACGTCGTCCACCCGTCGGGCGAAGACGCGACGACCGGGAGCAGCGCGCCTCGCGCGGACTGCAGGCTCGACGTGTGTGCGGCCGAGGTACTGCCGCTGGCGAAGTGCGCCGGACTCTGCGCGGTCGCAGCGGATGTCGCCAGGACGATGGCGACGAAGACTCTGGGCATGCTGACGGACTCCGATTTCGATCAGTCGGACGGGGGGGCGAAGGGGGCGATCACGATCGGTGCGAGCGGCGCGCTCACTCGCTGTGCAGGCCGAATCCGGCCCGCACGTGCCGGTTCACCGCCGCGGCGGTGAGGTCTGGGTTCCAGGTCGCGCGCGACTGCGCGCGCGCGCCCGCGAGGAAGTCGGCGAGCGTGCCGGCGCGTCCGATCGCGCGAGCGTGCGACTCGACGCCGCGCTGCGGATCCGGGTACGCGACGCCGGCCCCGTTCGAGCTGTCGTCGCCGACGCGCAGGCGCCACAGCGCGAGCGAGAGCTCCGCGCCGCCGATGCGTACGCGCGGCTCGATCGTCGCGCTCGGTCCGCGCAGGCGGTTCTCACGCGCGCGCACTCCAGAGAGGCCGGTCGGATCCGCGTGCTCGATCAGCGCGATGTCCGCGACCGGCTCCTGGAAGTCGTTGCGCACGAGTTCGATTCCGGTCAGCGCGCGCGCATCGCCCTCGAGCACCACGCTGCCGCGCCAATCGAAGAAGACGTTGCGCTCGATCCGGAGCGCGTGCACTCCGATGCTCTTGCGCTCGTCGCCCTCGTGGTCGCCGTCGAGGACGAGCGCGCGCGGTCCGCGGCCGAGCGCGCCGTGCGCGACGATGTTCGAGCGCACCTCGCCCGAAGCGATGTTCGCCAACCACAGGCCCCAGCCGCGCGGGTGCTCGGCGTCGATGTCGGTGCCGTCGAGGATCGCGTTGTCGCGCACGTCGGCGCGCACGCCGCCTGCTTCGGGATGATTGCCGCCGCCGACGGCGAGCGCGATCGGGTTGCGCACGAACAGGTTGCCGATCGCGCTCCCGCCCGCCCGCAGCTGCAGTCCGTGCGAGCCGGCGGCGGCGATGATGTTGCCGCGCACGACGACGCCGCTGTTGCCGTTGTCGATGTACAGGTTGTGGCTGTACACGTCGGCGCCCGCGCCGGCGAGGCTCGCGTGCCAGCCGTTGTGGTCGAACAGGCACTCCTCGACGAGCAGTCCGTCGACCGCGTACGCGTACAGTCCCTGCGGATGCGCGCCGCGTCCGTGCACCGCGTAGGCGTCGACGACGACCGAGCGGCGCAGCCGGAAGTCGACGTGTCTTCCGTCGACCGCCTGGAGCACGAGGTTCGTGCCGTACGCCTCGAACATGCAGTCCTCGATCAGCACGTGCGAGCCCGGTCGCAACAGGCGCGCGCCGACCTGATCACCGCCGCCCGCGTAGCCGTCGGCGCGAAAGTGCAGCCCGACCAGCGCGATGCAGTCGATCGTCGCGGGCGTGCCGCCGCCGCCGTCGGTCCACACGCCGTCCGCGCCGCCGGATTCGAGCAGCGGGCGAGCGGCCGAGTCGCCGTAGGTCGACACGAGCATCCGCTCGGCCGGCGAGCGCCCGGAGTGCTTCCACGCTCCGAGCGGCTCGTGCCACACGCAGCCGCGCTCGAGCAGCAGCCAGTCCGGCGCGCCGTGCCGCAGTAGCGCCTTGCTCGCGGCGAGCGTGCGCTTGGGCCGCTCCGGCGAGAGCCCGTCGTTCGCGTCGCTCCCCGCGCGGCTGCTGA
>SCVU01000743.1 GCA_004296785.1 Planctomycetota bacterium | reverse complement strand
TCAGCGCGGCCGGCGCCGCCGATCCGATCGCGTACGCGTAGCGGCGCCTTCCGCCGCGCTCCTGCTACGATCGCGGCGTGATCCGGGAGGCGGCGATGCGTGCGGGGCACGGTCGCGACCAGCTGTTCCGCTGGCGCGGCCGCGAAGTCAGTCGGCTCGAGGGCTTCAGCGACGCGGTGTTCGGCTTCGCGCTGACGCTGCTCGTCGTGTCGCTCGAAGTGCCGCGCACGTTCGGCGAGCTGCGCCTGCTCGTGTGGGAGCTGCCCGCGTTCGCGGTGTGCTTCCTGATCCTCTTCGGCACGTGGAACGGCCACTACACGTTCTGCCGGCGCTACGGCCTGGTCGACGGCCCGACGCGCGCGCTGACCGGCGTGCTGTTGTTCCTCGTGCTGTTCTACGTGTACCCGCTGAAGTTCCTGTGGAGCTTTCTGTTCGGCGCGGTGCTCGTGAACACCGGCTGGTTGCCCGCGGACATCGAGCAGGAGCTCACCGCGCGCATCAAGCCGATGCTGACCGAGCACGACGCCGCGCACGTGATGGTGCTGTACAGCAGCGGCTACCTCGCGGTGATGGCGACCTTCGCGCTGATGTACCTGCAGGCGGCACGACGGCGCGCCGAGCTCGCGCTCGACGAGGTCGAGGCGTACGTGACGCGCTGGTCGACGCGCTTCTACGCGGCGCAGGCCGCGGTCGCCGCGCTCTCGATCGCGATCGCGGCGAGCGGCCACGCGGCGCTGGCCGGGTGGAGCTACTTCCTGATGTTCCCGCTCGGATTCGGCTACGGCCGGCGCTTGCACAAGGTCGTCGCGCGGATCCGCGCGAGCGCCGCATGAACGCCGACGAGTTCCGCAAGCTCGCGCTCGCGCTGCCCGGCGCCGAGGAAGGCGCGCACCACGCGCACCCGGACTTCCGCATCGGCGGCCGGATCTTCGCGTCGATCGCGCCGGACGGCGTGCGCGGCATGGTCAAGCTCGATCCCGCGCAGCAGTCGCTGTGCGTGACCGCGGAGCCCGACGCGTACGTCCTCGCGGCCGGCGCGTGGGGTCGCGGCGGCGCGACGATGGTCGTGCTCGCGAAGGCGCGCGCGCCGAGCGTGCGCCGCGCGCTCGCGGCCGCGCATGCGTTCGCGCTCGTGAGCGCGCAGGCGCGCAAGGCGCCCGGCAAGTCGCGCAGCACTCCGCCGCGCAAGCGCTCCGATCGCTAGCCGTCCGCGTGCTAAGGTTCGCGCATGAGCGAGCCCACGGCCTCTGCGAAGCAGACGCGTCCCCTCGATCCGATCCGACCGACCGGCGATGCGCGCCTCGACGGCCTCGCGAAGCTGCTCGCGATCGTTGATCGGCTGCGCGCCGCCGATGGTTGTCCGTGGGACCTCGAGCAGACCGTCCAGTCGATGGCTCCGTCGCTGATCGAAGAGGGCTACGAACTGCTCGAGGCGATCGAGCGCGGCGATGACCGCGCGTCGACCGAGGAGGCCGGCGACCTGCTGATGGTCGTCGTGCTGATCAGCAAGATCGCCGAGCAGGAGCGGCGCTTCGATCTCGCCGCGGTCGGGGAGGCAGTCGCCGACAAGCTCGTGCGCCGCCACCCGCACGTGTTCGGCGATGCGACGGTCACGGGCTCGGAGCACGCGATCGCGAACTGGGAGAAGATCAAGGAGGGCGAGCGCAAGGCCAAGCGCGAGGACGCGAGCGCGCTCGCGGGCGTGCCGGTCGCGCTGCCGGCGCTGCAGCGCGCGCACCGGATCGGTGCGAAGGCGGTGTCCGCCGGATTCAAGTGGACCGACGAGGGCGGCGCGTTCGCGAAGCTGGACGAGGAGTGCGCGGAGCTGCACGAGGCCTACGCGCTGCCGGCCGGGGACCCGCGGCGCGCGGAGCGGATCGAGGCCGAGCTCGGCGACGTGCTCGTCGCGGCGGCGTTCCTCGGCAACTACCTCGGGCTGGATCCGGAACGGGCGGCGCGCGAGGCGCTGCGGCGGTTCGAGCGGCGCTTCCGCTCGATGGAGGGCGAGCTCGGCGGCAGCGTGCGCGGGAAGGCACTGTCCGAGCTGATGGCCGCGTGGGGGCGGGCGAAGCGCGCGACGGGGACCGATTGATGCGCGGGATTGAAGCGGCGAAGGGCGTCGCTATACTCTGCGCCCTCTCCGCGGGGACGTAGCTCAATCGGTTAGAGTACCGGCCTGTCACGCCGGTGGTTGCGGGTTCGAGTCCCGTCGTCCTCGCCACTCCTGCTCGTCGAGTGGCGCTTGGGTCCCCGCGGCGGCGTACGGCTACTCGCCGCTCGCTTCCATCCGCTTCCCGCCGCGTCCGACCTCAGATGTCTCCGTGGTGACGCCGCGCGGTTCGTTGCCGCGTTCCCAGTCCGCCGACGCGCGCTCCCACTCGCCGACCTGCTTCTCGGCCTCGTCGCGCAGCACCCCGTAGCGCTCCTGCACCTTGCCGACCAACTGGTCGCGCACGCCGGCGACGCGATCGAGATCGTCGTCGGTCAGCTTGCCCCACTTCTCGCGGGCCTTGCCACGCACTTGAAGCCAGTTTCCCTTGATCGTGTCCCAGTTCATCGAGGCTCCTTCTGTTGTCGAGGGCGTGAGTCGTCGAGCTGAGCGCTGCTCGTGGGGGCTGATTCGTCGCCCTTCGATCGGGACTTCCCAGTAGCGCGGGTGGGCGACGCCGCTGACAGCGCACGCGCGCGGCCGTACGCTGCTGTCGCCCTCGCGCCCCGCTCGACCCGATGAGTCCGACGCCCACCGCACCGACGGCTCCGCCGACGCTCGTCGTCGATCCGAACGGATTGAACGCGCTCCTGCGCGAGCTCGACGGCGCCGCCGAGATCGCCGTCGACACCGAGGCGGACTCGTTCTTCTCGTACCGCGAGCGCGTGTGCCTGATCCAGATCAGCGCGCGCGGCCGCGACTGGATCGTCGATCCGTTCGCCGAGCTCGACCTGGCCCCGCTCGGCGCGGTCTTCGCCGATCCGGCGCGGCTCAAGGTCTTCCACGACGCCGAGTTCGACATCCTGATCCTGCACCGCGAACTCGGCTTCCGCTTCCGCGGACTGTTCGACACGCGCATCGCCGCCGCCGCGCTCGGCAACAAGTCGCCGGGGCTCGCGACAGTGTTGAACGAGCACTTCGGCGTCGAGCTCGACAAGTCGCTGCAGCGCTCGGATTGGAGCCAGCGGCCGCTCACGCCGCAGCAGATCGCGTACGCGCGCCTCGACACGCACTTCCTCGAGCGCCTGATGGCGCAGCAGCTCGAGCTGCTGCGCGCGCGCGAGCGCGAGCACATCGTGCGCGAGGAGATGCTGCGCCTGGAGCGGCTCGAATCGCAGCCGCGCGAGACGGGGCCGGACGACGCGTTCGCGATCAAGGGCGCGCGCACGCTGTCGCCGCTCGGGCTGCGGGCGCTGCGCGAGTTGTTCGCGTGGCGCGAGCAGGAGGCCGAGCGGCGCAACGTGCCGCCGTTCAAGGTGTGCAACAACGATCAGCTGCTCGAGCTCGCGCGCGGGATGCCGAATCATCCGCGGATGTTGACGGCGCCGGGCATGCTCTACGGCCGGCAGGCCGGTCAGTACGGCAGCGCGGTGCTCGCCGCGATCACGCGGGCAAGGGAGGCGGGGCCGCTCGCGAGCGATCCGTTCCCGTCGTACTCGGACGACGAGCGGCGGGTGTTCGACGAGCGCGGGGAGCTGACGGACCGGCTCAAGCAGTGGCGCAAGGTCGAGGCGGAGAAGCTCGAACTCGATTCGGCGCTCGTGCTGAACCGGCATGCGCTCGAGGCGATCGCCGAGCGGCGGCTCGCGACGCCGGAGGCGGTGCGCGCGCTCGAGAGCGTGCTGCCGTGGCAGGCGGCGAGCTACGCGGAGGGGATCGCGGGCGTGGTCGCGAAGTTCGAGTCCGACCTCGCGTCGGGCAAGCTCGACTTCAAGTCGCGCCGGCGGCGCTGACGCGCGCTACGGAATCACCAAGTCCACGCGATTCCCGAACGACGCCGGCGCCGGCAGCGACTGCCATCCGAACGCCTGCGCGTGGAACTCGGCGCCGTGCAGCGCCGGATCGTTCGGCACCGCGAAGCTCGGCGCGCCCGGCGCCGCGCCGAATGCGACGACCGCGAGCGCGTTCGGATCGAGCAGCAGGCCGCCCCAGTTGCCGAACGACACGTCGCCGGTCGCCGTCGCGAACGCGAGCACCCACGTCCAGCTCGCGGGCGCCTGCACGCTGAAGCCGAGTGTTCCCCCGACCTGCGGCGTCGTCGTCGTCGCGACGCGCACGAGCCCGAGCTCGTCGAATCCGATGTCGCGCTGCGCCACGCCGTCGGCATCGCCGTCCAGCGTCAGCGGGTCGAGGTCGCCGTCGCTGCCGCCGATCGCCAGCGGATGGCCCGCGTCGACCATCGGCGAGCCCGCGAGCAGGTGGAAGTCGCCGAGCGCCGGATTCGCAAACTGCGGATCGACGTCCACGTTGCCGGTCCCCGCCGCCAGCGGACTCGTGTTCGAGTACGTCGCGTACACCGTGCTCGCGTAGTCGAACACCGCGTTGCCGCGGACGATCGAACTGGTCACGAGTGCCCACGGCGCATCGATGCCCTTCTGGTTGCCGCTGACCGTCGAGTCCTCGAGGTACAGCGAGCTCGAAGCGTTGCCGACCAACGCGCGACCGCATCCGACCAGCAGCGATTGTCGGACGTCGGCGCCCGCGCTCGCACCGCCGGACGGCAGGTCCGCGCTCGCGGCCGTCGAGACGCCGACGCCGCAGCGCGCGATGCGGCAGCCCTCGAGCCGGACGCTCGCGCCCGCGGAGCCGCCGCCGGTGGCGGCGCTGGCCTGCGCGCCGACGTCGCAGTCTTCGAAACGGCAGGAGTTCGCGGACGCGCTGATCGAGCTACCGATCCCATTCGCCGCCAATCCGATGGCGCAGCGCGAGAACGTGCAGTCGAGCGCCTCGACGATCCACTGCGAGTTCGTGTAGGCGTATGCAAGCAGCGCCGGACCGTTGCCGAGCGGCGAGCTGACGCCGATCCGCTCGAAGACGACGCGCTCGGCGCGCAGCTCGCCGATCACCCAAGAGAACGGTTCTGGAACCAGGCCGGCCTTGGCGTTGCGCAGCGTCAGATCGGCGGCGAGCCACGCGTTGCGATCGAAGTCCACCATGCGCACCCTCAAGAGCTGGGACGCCGTCAGCCCGCCGTCGAGGATGCACGTCGCTGCGTCGACGCCGACGATGCCGGCGACGTCGGGCCACTTCAGCGTGATCGGATAGCTCTCGCCGAGCGCCGCGTCGTACACGCCGGGGAGCACGTGGATCAGCGCCTTCTGCGTCGCGACCGAGTTCGCGTGCGTGATCGTCTTCCACGGCGCGGCGGCGCTGCCGTTGCCGGTCGCGTCGCTGCCGTTGACCGCATCGACATACACATCGGTCGTCTGCGCGGTCGCCGCGACACCGAGCGCGATGCAGGCGCCGGCGAGATGGATCAGCACGAAGCGCTTCATGCGCTCGATTCTAGCTCGGGTTCGCGGGCGCAACGTCCCGCGCCGCGGCGTGCTCTGCGTCGACGACGCGCGCGTTCACGCCGGCGTCGCTGAGGTTCTGCGCGAGCTCGCGCGCGGCCGTTTCGTCGAGCTCCGCGGCGACCAGCCACTCCGCCGTCGTGCGCCGCGCCGCGTTCGCCTGCTCGAGCGAGCAGCCGGTGAT
>SCVU01000742.1 GCA_004296785.1 Planctomycetota bacterium | reverse complement strand
TCCACCGGCGGCCGGCTCGCCATCGGAGGTCTCGCTCGAGTTCGAGCCGACGTTCGAACTGCGCGGGCGCGTGATCGACGCAGCAGGACGGGGCGTCGCGACCACGGTCGGGACGGGCGTGTCGTTCGACAACGGCGCGCAGCTGTGTGCGGACACCGATGCCGACGGAGCGTTCGTGATTCCCGCGACACCGCTGACGCGGCGTTGGATCGAAGTGGTCGACGCGCGCTGGCGCAGCCCCTCGCATTACGCGGAGGACGAAGCCGCGGAAGAGCGCGGCGAGAGCCCGACGCGTCCGCTGGTGCTCGTGGCCGAGCGTGTTCCGGAACGGTCGCTCAACCGCATCTCCGGACGCGTGCTCGTCGGAGGAGCGCCGCCGACGCGTCCGCTCCTCATCGCGGTCGATCACCTGGAGGCGCAGCATGTGCCGCGGCAGCCGTGGGGGCTGCAGCGCATCTTCGCGACGAACGCGGCGGGTGAGTTCGAGTTCGCGACGGAGGACGAGTGGACGTACCACCTCGTGCCGAAGCGGGCGGGGCTCGGCGATGGAGGCTGGCGCGACTTCGTCGACGAGTTCGTCGAGCACGGCGACGAGTGGCCGTGCCGGATCGACTTCCCGCAGGGAGCCGGCGCGCCCCCGGTGTATCACCTGCCGCCGGAGGCGGAGTGGGTGAGCGTCGGCGCGCGGTCGGCGAAGTAGCACCGATGTGCTGCCTGCGTCGGCTGCGCGCGACGAGGGGTCGCACTTGATTCGGCGGACGTGGCTCGCGCTTGCGCTCGTACCGATCGCCGCACTGATCGTGTACAGCATCGAGTTGCTCGGCCGCGTCTTGCGCAACGAGCACGGCACTCACATCGGGCTCGACGTCATCCAGATCTGCTACGCGAGCGCTGCGGCCGGCCTGGTCGGCGCGTCGGTCGCCTGCGTGGTCTGCCGACGCTCACGGGTCGAACGCCTTGCGGCCCGCGCGGCTCTCGTGCTCGCGCTCGTCGCAGCGGCCGGCTTCTGCGCGCTGCACTGGAGCGGCAAGGTCTTCGCGTACCACCCGAAACCGACCGAGCTCGAGCATTCATGACGGCGAGCGAGCGACGCTAGACTGCTCGCCCGCCCATGTTCGAATCCCTGACTCAGCGACTGTCGTCGGTCTTCGGCTCGCTCCGCGGCGCGAAGGAGCTCAACGAGACCAACATCGAGGAAGGCCTGAAGAGCGTGCGCACCGCGCTGCTCGAGGCCGACGTCAACTTCCAGGTCGCGCGCGACTTCACCGACCGCGTCAAGCAGCGCGTGCTCGGCTCCTCGCGCCTCCAAGGCGTCGACCCGAGCCAGCAGTTCGTCCACGCGTTCCACAAGGAGCTCGTCGACCTGCTCGGCCCCGAGGACGCGCAGCTCACCGTCGCGAAATCCGGCCCGACCGTAATCCTGATGGCCGGCCTGCAAGGCGCCGGCAAGACCACGACGTGCGGCAAGCTCGCGCGCTTCCTGCGCGACACGCACAAGCGCCGACCGCTGCTCGTCGCCGCCGACGTCAAGCGCCCCGCGGCCGTCGAGCAGTTGCAGGTGCTCGGCCGACAGCTCGGCATCCCGGTGTTCCACGAAGCCGGGCTCACGCCGCCCGAGCTGTGCGCGCGCGGCGTCGCCGCTGCGGCAGCGGGCGCGCACGACCTCGTGATCCTCGACACCGCCGGCCGCCTGCACGTCGACGACGACCTGATGAACGAGGTCGCCGAGATCGCGGCGCGCACGCAGCCGCACAACCAGATCCTCGTCGTCGACGCGATGACCGGTCAGGACGCCGTGCGCTCGGCGCAGGCGTTCCACGCGCGCCTCAAGTTGAGCGGCGTGATCCTGACCAAGCTCGACGGCGACGCGCGCGGCGGCGCGGCGGTCTCGCTGAAGGCCGTGACCGGCTGCCCGATCCTGTTTGTCGGCACCGGCGAGAAGCTCGACGATCTGACGGCGTTCCAGCCCGAGCGCATGGCCGGCCAGATCCTCGGTATGGGCGACGTCGTCGGCCTGGTCGAGAAGGCGCAGGCCGCGATCAGCGAGCGCGAGGCCGAGGAGAGCTTCGAGAAGATGATGCTCGGCAGCTTCACGCTCGAGGATCAGCTCAAGCTGCTGCGCATGATGAAGCGCATGGGCCCGATGAAGAAGGTGCTCGGCATGATGCCGGGCATGGGCTCGATGCTCGACGGCGTCGACGTCGACGACAAGCGGCTGCCGCGCATGGAGGCGCTGCTGACCTCGATGACCGCGAAGGAGCGGCTGCGCCCCGACATCATCGAGATCAGCCGGCGCCGGCGCATCGCGCGCGGCGCGGGTCAGGACGTGGCGGCCGTCAACGAGCTGCTGAAGAGCCACAAGATGATGGGGACGATGATGAAGCAGATGGGGCGCATGGGGATGGGCGCCGGGCTCGCGTCGAAGGAGAAGCTCGCGACGCTGCGCGACATGAAGGCGGCGGGGGAGCTCGGCGGGGGAATGCCCGCGCTGCCGCCGGGGGGGATGTTCGGCGGTGGCATGCCGTCGGGCGGGATGCCGAGCGGCGGCGGCGGCATGTTCGGCGGGGGCGGGCTGGGCGGCCTGTTCGGCGGCGGACGCCCCGGCTCGATGCCCGCGCAGCGCTCCGAAGGCGGCTCGAAGAAGCGGAACAAGAAGGACAAGCGCAAGCGGCGCTAGCCGCGCGGGCCAGGGCGGCGCTAGCCGCGCGGGCCGGGGCGGCGCCAGCCGCGCGCGCCAGGGCGGCGCTAGCCGCGCGTCGCTCCGGTTGCTAGTCTCTTCGCCCCCCGAACCCCTTCGAGCCCCTTTCACAGCAGTCGATGACCGTCATCATTCGCATGAGCCGCATCGGGCGGAAGAACCGCCCGTCGTACCGCATCAGCGTCGCCGACAACCGCTATCCGCTGGATGGCCGGGTGATCGAGAACATCGGCGTGTACGACCCGATGGCGCCGCGCGCCGAGATGCGCATGAAGATCGACGCCGAGCGCGCCAAGCACTGGCTCGGCAACGGCGTCGTGGTGAGCGACACGGTGCGCTCGGTGTTCAACAAGCTCGGCGTCGCCGTGCCGATCCCCAAGCGCCGCGAGCGCACGGGTCGCGTGGCGACGAAGACGCGCGCGAACAAGCGCGCCGCAGAGGCCATGCGCCTGGACGCGAAGGCCAAGCGCCGCGTCGCGCGTCTGGCGGCCCGCAAGGCCGCGAAGGCGGCCGGCGGCGGCGAGGCCGCCGACAAGAAGGCCGACAAGAAGGTCGCGAAGAAGTGATCGATCGGCGCCCCGCGCGCCCGCTCGAGCCTTGCGTCCCGTTCCGCGCCCCGCGCCCGTTCGCGGCGGCGCTCGACACCGTTCCCGGAGCTGCCCTGTAGCGTGAGCGCGAAATCCGAAGCCCTGGCGAAGATCCTCGCGAAGATCCAGCCGACCTGGCAGCCGCCGACGCCGATCGAGGGCGCGCCGCTGGTCGAGAATGCGCTGTTGTGCGTGCTCGTGCGCACGCTCTCGCAGGCGCAGGCCGAGCAGTCGATCAAGGCGCTCAAGCAGGCCGCCAACGACTGGAACGAGCTGCGCGTGTGCCAGCCGCAGGAGCTGCAGCCGCTGATCGCGACGAAGGACGCCGCGCGTTCGCTGCGCGCCGCGCGCGACGTGCGCGACTGCCTGCAGGAGATCTTCCAGTGGAGCCACGGCTACGAGCTCGAGTCGCTGCGCGAGGATCCTGTCGCCGCGGGCAAGTTCGTCGCGTACCTGCAGTTCCACGGCCACCGCATCTCGCACTACCTGATGTGGCTGGGCTCGGACAAGAAGACGCTGCCGATCAGCGTCGCACTCGTGCGGATGATCGACCGGCTCGCGCTGGTCGAGCGCATCGGCGCGCTGAAGAAGGCGCGGCCGGCGGTCGAGAGCCTGGCCGGCCTGTCGAAGGACGCCAAGGAGATCGGCGCGAAGGAGCTCGACTTCGAGCTGCGCATGTCGGAGGTGATCGACCGCTGGTGCCACGCGCAGAAGCCGCTGTGCCACCAGTGCCCGCTGGTCGACGACTGCGTGTTCGGCCGCAAGGCCTTCAAGGAGTGGAAGGTCCAGCAGGTGCGCATGGAGCAGCACCGCAAGAAGGAAGAACAGCGCCGCGAGATCCTGCGCAAGAAGGACGAGGAGCGCGAACGCAAGCTCGCCGAGCGCGAGAAGAAGCGCCGCGAGCTCGAGCAGCAGAAGGCCGAGCGCGAGCGCGCGCGCATGACGCGCGAGGAACAGCGCCGCAAGGCCGACGATGCGAAGGAGAAGGCGCGCGTCGACGAGATCCAACGCCGCAAGACGGCCGCGGAGACCGCGCGCGTCGAGAAGGAAAAGCAGCGCAAGGCCGCGATCGAGCAGCGCCGCAAGGACGCCGAACAGAAGAAGCGCGAGGACGAGGCGAAGCGGATCGCCGCTGCCAAGGCCAAGGCCGCCGCCGCGCTGAAGAAGAAGGCCGCCGCCGAGAAGGCGGCCGAGCAGAAGCGCGCCGAGCGCGCCGCCGAGCAGAAGCGCCGCGAGGCCGAGCGCAAGAAAGCGGCGGCGGCGAAGGCGAAGAAGAGCGGCAAGAAGAAGCGCTGAGCGCGCCGGCCGCACCGCTCCCGTGCCGCGCGTGCTCCTCGCGTCCGCGTCGCCGCGCCGGCTCGCGCTGCTCTCCGCAGCCGGGCTCGCGTTCGACGTCGAGCCCGCCGACGTCGACGAGTCGCTCGCGCCGGGCACCGCCGCCGAGGCCGGCGCGCGTGAGCTCGCGCTGCGCAAGGCGCGCGCGGTCGCGGCGCGGCACGCCGGCGAGCGCGTGCTCGTGATCGGCGCCGACACGATCGTCGCGCTCGGGCTCGCCGCGGGCGCACAGCTGCTCGGAAAGGCCGTCGACGAGGCCGACGAGCGGCGCATGCTCGGCCTGCTGTCGGGTTCGCGGCACGCGGTCGTCACCGGCGTCGCGGTCGTCGACGCCCACGGCGGGCGCGAGTTCGTCGAGTGCGCGACCACGTGGGTCGCGATGCGCGCGCTGCTGCCGCGCGAGATCGACGCATACGTCGACAGCGGCGAATGGCGCGGCAAGGCCGGCGGCTACGCGATCCAGGAGAGCGCCGACCGCTTCGTCACCGGGCTCGACGGCGCGCTCGACAACGTGGTCGGCCTGCCGGTCGCCCTGACGCTGCGCCTGCT
>SCVU01000012.1 GCA_004296785.1 Planctomycetota bacterium | reverse complement strand
CCTCGCACACGTTCGACAAGACGCGCACGCGCTTCTTCGAGTTCCTGCGCATCACGTCGATGAACGGCAAGGTCGCGTACATCGCGCTGCCGGCGAGCGCCGACAAGCCGACGGTGTTCCTGATGACGACGGGCTCGGACAAGGAGCTCGTGTTCGAGAACGCGAAGCACGACCACCCGCAACGGATCCGCTACGAGAAGACCGAGCAGGGGATGACCGCGACGATCTCGCAGCTCGACGGCTCGCGCGCTGACACGTTCGAGTACACGCGGCGCTAGATCGCCGCGCTCGCTCGCGGCGCTAGCTCAGCTCGCCGCGCACGCGCTCGAGCAGCGCGCGCGTCAGCCGGATGCCCTCGGGCTCGGAGTGCTTGTCGCCTTCGTACTCGACGCCGATGCGGCCGCGGTAGCCCGACGTCTTCACGAGCGCGAGCATCTTCCGATAGTCGGTGCGCACCTCGTTGCCGGCCGCGTCGAACTCGTGGCTCTTCGCGCTGACTCCCTTCGCGAACGGCAGCATCTCCGCCACGCCCTTGTAGCGGTCGTACTCCTTGCCGTCGCCGAGCGAGAAGTTGCCGAAGTCCGGCAGCGTGCCGACGCGTGGATGATCGACGCGCTTCATCACGCCGGCGAGCCACGCGCCGTTCGACGACAGCCCACCGTGGTTCTCGACGATCACGTTGACGCCGTGCGGATCGGCGAGCTCGCACAACTTGCGCAGACCATCCGCCGCGAGCTTCTGCTGTTCCTCGTACGCGCCCTCGCTGTACGCGTTGACGCGCACCGAGTGGCAGCCGAGCGCCTGTGCGAGCTCGACCCAGTAGCGGTGGTTCTCGACCGCCTGCGCGCGCTTCGCCGCGTCGGGATCGCCGAGGTAGCCCTCGCCGTCGCACATGATCAGCAGGCTTTTGACGCCGTGGTCGTCGGCGCGCTTCTTCAGCTCGCCCGCGAGCTTCGCGTCGCCCTTGCGCGCCGCGTAGAACTGGTTGACGTACTCGATCGCGTCGATGTGGTAGTCCATCGTCGCGGCGCGCGCGAAGTCGAGCGGATCCATGCCGTGCTCGCGGATCGCGCGGTGCAGCGACCACTGCGCGAGCGAGATCGAGAACCACGGCGCGGTCGAGCTCGCGGCCGCCTTGGACTCCTGGCTGTTCGCCCGGCAGCCGAGCGCGAGCCCGGCGGAGGCGCCGGCGGAGAGGGTCAGGAACGCGCGGCGGTCGAGCTCGTGGGGCATCGCGCGAGCTTCGCGGCGCGGCCGGGACTGCGCAAGGGCGTCGCCGAACCGGCTGAGGCGGTCGCCGACCGCAATCGGTAGTATCAGAGGCCTCGGGGACTCCCTTCCCTGGGCCCCGTACCCCCCCGATGCGCTGCCCTCGCTGCAAGGCCGACAACGACCGCGTCGTGGACTCGCGCGCGAGCGCCGACGGCCGCTCGATCCGCCGCCGCCGCGAGTGCGCGGCCTGCCTGCTGCGCTACACGACGTACGAGCGCGTCGAGTCGACGCCGCTGCGCGTGATCAAGAAGAGCGGCGAGCGCGTGCGCTTCGACCGCGACCGCGTGCTCGGCGGCATGCTGCGCGCCTGCGAGAAGCTCGAGGTCCCGCTCGACGACCTCGAGTCGGCGGCGGCCCGCGTCGAGGCGCGCGTGCAGGAGGAGTACGACCGCGAGGTGCCGAGCACCGTGATCGGCTCGCTCGTGATGGAGGAGCTGCACAAGATCCACCACGTCGCGTACGTGCGCTTCGCGAGCGTGTACCGCGAGTTCAAGGACGCGAGCCAGTTCCTCGACGAGCTGCGCCCGATCCTCGAGGGCCGCGGCGCGGCGCCGCGCGACGCCGGCGCGAGTCCGCGCGACGGTGCGAGTCCGCGCGACGGTGCGAGTCCGCGCGACGGCGGCGAGCGCGGCGGCGCCGGCGGCCCGCGGCGGGAAGGCGCGCCGTGACCTACGCCGGCGAGCGCGGCGAGCCGCGGCCGGCGATCGTGCGCGTCACCAAGCGCGACGGGCGCGAGGTGCCGTTCGACGCCGCCAAGATCGCGCGCGCGATCGAGCAGGCGCAGCACGCGGTCGGCGAGTCCGACGCGCGCTTCGCCGCCGAGGTCGCGGCGGTCGTCGAGCTCGCGCTGCAGCGCACGGCCGCCGAGCGCGAGCCGCGCCGCGACGGCGAGTACGTGCCGACGATCGAGGCGATCCAGGACCTCGTCGAGCGCGCGCTGATCGAGCTCGGCCGCGCCAGCACCGCCAAGGCGTACATCCTGTACCGCGATCGCCGCGCGCAGGTGCGCGACGTGCTGCGCGTGCGCGAGGAGCGCTCCGGCGCCGCGCCGCGCGTGCAGGCGACGCACCGCTCGAGCGCGTGGAGCAAGGCGCGCGTCGCCGCGGCGCTGATCGAGGAGGCGCTGCTGCCGCGCGCGACGGCCGAGGAGGTCGCGCGGCGCGTCGAGCAGCGCGTGATCGAGCTCGGCCTGCCGCGCATCACGAGCGGCCTCGTGCGCGAGCTCGTCGACATCGAGCTCGCCGAGCTCGGCCTCACGAATGCGCTGTGGCGGCAGGAGGCGCTCAAGCTGCCGCGCCACGATCTGCGCCGGCTGCTCGCGGGCCAGGGCGGCGAGCCGTGGCGCGACGGCGCGCCGCCGGTGCTCGAGGCGCTCGACGCGCACGTCGCCGAGCGACTCGTCGCGCGCTACGTGCTCGACGACGTGCTCGAGCCCGCGGTCGCCGAGCTGCACGTCGCGGGCGATCTCCACATCGAATCGATCGGCCGCGCGCACTTGCCGCTGTGGATCGCCGGACCCGCCGCGCTGCTCGCGCCGGCGAGCAGCGCGGTCGACGCGCCGTTCGACGGTCTCGACGAGCTCGCGCGCTGGCTGCGCTCGGCCGGCGCGGGCGTCGTGCTCGAGGACTGCGGCGCATGGCTCGCGCCGCTCGCGCGCCCGGGCCGCGGCGGCGCGCTCTCGAACTGGCTCGCCGCGGCGAGCGCGCTGTGCGCGGCGCACGACCGCGAGCTCGAGCTGTGCGGACTCTCGGTGCGCCAGGCCCCGCTGGGCGCGCGCCTCGTCGAACTGCTCGCCGATCCGCGCCGCGCCGCGCGCGTGCGGCTGTACGTCGAGCCCGACGAGCTCGAAGCGCTGCTCGCCGACGGGCCCGAGCACGCCGAGGCGCTCGAGGCCGCGCTGGCGAGCGGGCGCCTCGTGCCGGCGTTCGGCGAAGGCGCCGCGCGCCTGTCCGGCAGCGCCGGCCCGCGCCCGACGCGCGCGCGGCCGCAGGGCTGGCTCGGCTGCGCGGCGCGGATCGCGATCCACGTCCCGCGCATCGCGCGCCGCGCCGGTCCGTGGCGCGAGGACGCGTTCTTCGAGGGACTCGCGGCGGTCGTTCCGCACGCGCTGTCGGCGGCGCGGTCGATCGCGCGCTTCCAGCGCGAGGCGGCCCAGGGCGCCGGCAGCGCCGGGCAGCCGCGGCCGCAGCCGCAGGCCGCGCTCGTGCTGGTCGGGCTGTCGGAGGCGCTGGCGCTGCTCGGCGGCGGCGACGTCGACCCGGCGCTCGGCGCGCGCGCGCTGGGCCTGTTGTCCGAGGCCGCCGCGCGCTTCCTGCGCCCCGGCGACTGCCCGCTGTACGTGTCGACCGCCGGCAGCGCCGAGGCCGCGGCGCGCCTGGCCTGGCTGGACGCCGAGTCGGCGCGCCTGCGCGGCCTGAACCAAGGCGAGCTGTTCCCGCTGGCCGCCGAGCCGCGCGAGCCCGCGCTGTCGACCGGCATCGAGCTGCGCGCCGGCGCCGCGTGGAAGCCGGGCGAGCTCGAGGCCGAGTTGCTCGCCGCGCTGCCGTTCGGCGCATTCCCTCCGCCGGCGCGCGCGACCGTCGCGCTCGAGCGCTGGCGGCGCTTCCGCGCGCGGCGCGCGCGCTCGCGCGGCGCCGACCACGGCCTGCTGTTCCCGCTCGGGATCCGCGCACACGACGAACCCGCCTCGAGCGAGCGAATCAGTCCCGCAATCGCGCTCGACAACCCCACCGCCCAGCCCGAGAATTCCTGACGCGCATGCACCTCAAACGACTCGAGCTGTTCGGGTTCAAGTCCTTCGCCGATCGCACCGTCCTCGAGTTCCAGAACGGGCTCACGGGCATCGTCGGTCCCAACGGCTGCGGCAAGAGCAACGTCGTCGACGCGGTGCGCTGGGTGCTCGGCGAGCAGCGCCCGACCTCGATGCGCGGCACCGAGATGGTCGACGTGATCTTCAAGGGCTCGGCGGCGCGGCCCGCGCTGTCGGTGGCCGAGGTCACGCTCGTGCTCGACAACGACGGCGGCATGCTCGAGGGCCGCGGCGCCGAGGTCTCGATCACGCGCCGCGTGTTCCGCGCCGGCGAGGGCGAGTACCTGATCGATGGCGAGCGCGTGCGCCTCAAGGACGTGCGCGCGATGCTCTACAACACCGGCCTCGGCTCGCGCGGCTACTCGGTGCTCGAGCAGGGCAAGATCGACGCGGTGCTGTCGGCCGATCCGCTCGAGCGGCGCGGCATCTTCGAGGAAGCGGCCGGCGTGTCGCGCTACCGCGCGCAGCGCAAGGAGGTCGCGGCGCGGCTGCAGCGCGTCGAGCAGGACATGGCGCGCCTGGAGGACGTGATCGGCGAGCTCGAGAGCCGCGTGCGCTCGCTGAAGATCCAGGCGGGCAAGGCCGAGCGCTGGTCGGAGGCGCGCGCGACGTGGCGCACGAGCGCCGAGAGCCTGGCCAAGCACCAGGTGTGGCTGTGCAACCAGGAGCTCGCGCGCGTCGCGCGCGAGCTTTCGGGCAGCGGCGAGTCCGAGCGCGAGCTGCGCGCGCTGCGCACGACCGCCGAGGAGGACCACGCGTCGCGCGAGCGCGAGATGCAGGCGCTGCTCGGCGAGATCGAGCGCGGCGCGGCGGACGCGGCGGAGCTCGCGGCCGAACTGCGCGCGCTCGACGAGCGCCGCGCGAATTTGTCCAGCAGGGCGGCGAGCGCGCGCGCGGCCGCGGCCGAGGAGCGCACGCGCGCGGCCGAGCTCGGCGGCAAGCTCGCCGAGCGCGAGCGCGAAGCGGCGAGCGCGCGCGGCGAACACGCCGAGCTCGACGAGCGCGCGCGCGTCGCGCAGGCCGAGGCGGCGCGCCTCGCGGAGGAACTGCGCGAGCTGTCGAAGCGCTCGCGCCTCGCGCGCGAGGCGTCGCAGTCGGCCAACGACCACGTGCTCGCGTGTTTGCGCGAGCGCACGGCCGCGCAGAACGGGCTCGAACACCTGTCGGCGTCGCTCGCGCCGCTGGGCGAACGCACGCAGGAGGCCGAGCGCCGCGAGCGCGAGGCGCGCGAGCTGCTCGGCGCCGCGCAGGGCGACCGCGAGGGCGCCGGCCGCAGCGAGGGCGAAGCGCTGCTGCGCGTCGAGCGCGCCGAGCGCACGCGGGCCGAAGGCGAGGCCGAGGCCGCGGGCCTCGAGCAGCGCCGCGCGCGGCTCGTGCACGAGAAGCAGGAGCTCGAGCTCGAGCGCGCGCGCGCCAAGTCGCGCATCGAGGCGCTGCTCGACTGGCAGCAGGAGCGCGAGAGCCTGTCGGCCGGCGCGCAGGCGCTGTTGTCGGGCGAGCTGTCTGCGGAGCTCGGCGGACTGCTCGCCGACCACCTGCACACGCAGACGCGCCACGCGCGCGCGCTCGACGCGGTGCTCGGCGACCGCGCGCAGTCACTCGTGCTGCGCTCGGCCGAACAGGCCGGCAAGCTGCTCGAGTGGCTGCGCGAGCACAAGGCCGGGCAGGCGCGCCTCGTCGCGCCGGCCGGACTGGCGGGTGCGCTCGACGGCGCGGCCGCGGGCCCGTTGCACGATGCCGAGCGCGCGCTGCG
>SCVU01000741.1 GCA_004296785.1 Planctomycetota bacterium | reverse complement strand
TGTGCTCTTCCGATCTCCGGAACCGAGGGGTTGCGCGCTCCGGAACTGCGGCGGTGCGTGCTCCGGAACCGTGGCAGTGCGCGCGCCGGAACCGTGGCGGTGTGCGCGGCGGAACCGCGGCGGTGCGCGCGGCGGAACCGCGGCGGTGTGCGCGGCGGACCGGTGAGCCCTATGGGCGTTCGTTCACGGCAGCACGAGCACGTACAGCCGCTGCGCGAGCGCGTCGTAGCGCACGCGACCGCTCGCCATCCACTCGCCGGGCGCGCCGCGCTCGAGCGCCGCGTCGATCGCGCTCGCGCCGGGTGCGGGCACCGCTTCGAGCACGAGCATGTTCGCCTCGGTCTGCGCGTCGAGCTCGCCGTTGCCGTCGAGGTCGAAGCCCTGGATCCAGCCGTTGGCGCGCACGTCGTCGTACAGGTCGATGCGGCCGCCCCACGGATTCTGCGCGCCGGAGAGCGGCGTCTCGAGGTACGGGCCGTGCCAGCCGGCGACGCCGGGGTTCGCCGAGAGCTGGCGGTGCATCGCCGCGTGGCCGGTGAGCTCGGTCGCGAAGCTGCACGTGTCGATTCGATAGCTCGCGCACGCGCGGCGCAGGCTCTCGACCGTCTGCACGACCTGCCCCGCGTGTCCGCCGTCGTCGCGCCGCCCCGTCGTGCCCGCGACCACGCCGACGAGCGCCGCGACGAGCCCGATCGCGAACGCGATCTCGAGCAGCGAGACGCCGCTCGCGGCGCGCAGCGGTCCTCGCGTGTGGAGCGCTCTCATCACGCGGTTCGCGCGGGCTAGCGGTAGACGAGCACGTACAACTGCGAGTTGCCGGACGTGTAGCGCACGCGGCCGGTGCTCGACCACGTGCCGCCAATGCCGGCGTCGATCGAGTTGTCGATCGCCTGCGCGGCCGCGCTCGACACGCCCGACAGCCACAGCATGTTCGCCGAGCCCGTGACTTCCTCGGTGCCGTCGCCGTCGCAGTCGAAGCCCGTCAGCCAGCCGTTGGCCGTGACGGTGTTGTACAGGTGGATCGAGCCGCCGAACGGATTCTGCGCCGCAGTCAGCGGGCTCTCGATGTAGGGGCCGCGCCAGCCGGTGTTGGTCTGCGTGCCCGACAGCTTGCGATACGCCGTCGCGTAGCCCGAGTACTCGTACGCGTACGAGCCCGTGTCGACGTGGTGCGCCGCGCAGGCGGTGCGCAGGTTGTCGACGAGCTGCGAGACCTTGCTCGTCTTGCCGCGCTCGACGGCGCCGCCGGCGTTCATCGCGACGACGCCGACGAGCGTGGCGAGGATCGCGATCGCGACGATGATTTCGAGCAACGAGAAACCGGAACGAACGGAACGCGTGGGGCGGTGGTGCATGGGGCTCGGACGCCGGTGGGGAACCGGCGCATGCGGCCAACATCGGCCGATCCGGCTGAGTCGCTTGAGGGGGGGTGTCGAAACCGGGAGCCGGGGACCCTGGTCTAGCTGGCTGTGCGGACCCCCGGGGGGTCCGACCGGAATTGGGGCACCAGACCGAGCAGGTCATTCAGCGGCAGCAGCGACGCGAATAGGCCGAGCAGGCTCGCGGCC
>SCVU01000740.1 GCA_004296785.1 Planctomycetota bacterium | reverse complement strand
CGTTTCATGGCGCGCTCCATCGTAGCGAGCCTCAGCCGCCGGCGAGCGCGGGCGCAGGCGCGAAGCGCTCCGGACCGCCGTCGCGCTGCGCGACGCCCGGCGATTGCGCGAGCGCGCGCGGGCTCGCCGCGATCGACGCGGCCGCGGTCGCGTTCGGGATGCCGATGGGACCGCTGGAGCTGATCGACGAGGTCGGGCTCGACATCGCGGCGCACGCGGGCGCCTCGCTCGTCGCCGCGTACGGCGCGCGCATGCGGACGTCGACGCTGCTCGCGGGCCTCGTCGAGCGCAAGGAGCTCGGCAAGAAGTCGGGCCGCGGGATCTTCACGTGGAGCGCGGACAAGTCGGGTCGCGCGCGGCGCGGCGCGACGAACCCCGCGCTGGCGCGACCGAGCTCGAACGTCGACGCGTCGCTGTCGCGCGCAGAGCTCACCGACCGGATGATCCTCGCGATGGTCGCCGAGGCCGCGCGCTGCCTCGACGAGCGGGTCGTCGCGAGCGAGCGCGAGCTCGACCTCGCCAGCGTGTTCGGCACCGGCTTCGCGCCGTTCCACGGCGGGATCTGGAGCTACGCACGCGCGCGCGGGCTCGCCGCGATCGCGGAGCGGCTGCGCGCGCTCGCGCAATCGCCGGGCGTCGCGCAGCGCGACGGCGGTCCGGAGCGCTTCGCGCCTGCGCCCGCGCTCGCCGGCGGCTGAGGCTCGCTACGATGGAGCGCGCCATGAAACGCGTGCTCGCGGCAATGGCGCTGGTCGTGTTCTGCGCGGGCGCCGCGTGGTTGTGGAACGGCGGTGGGCGCGATGCGAGCGCGACTCACGGCGCCACGGTTGCGCGATCGACGTCGGCCGCCGCATCGGCGCGCGCATCGGATGCGCAACTGGAAGCGGCGCCATCGACTGCGATGCGGAGCGGCGACGTTGATTCGGCGGACATCGACTCCGCGCCGACGCGTGCGGAAGTCGGTCGCACGGAGTTCGACGAGGCGGCGCACGCAAGCGACCTCGTCGTCATCGTGGTCGATCCGACGGGAAGGCCGCTCGAAGGCATTTCGCTGCAGCCGCATCCGGGAGAGATGCTCGGGGCCCACGCCGACGTTCCGCCGGCGCAGGTCTCCGACGCGAACGGCCGCGCAGTGTTTCCTGTGCTGCGCACACGCCTCGTGACCGCCTACCCAGCGTGGAACTTGCTCGCCGACCTGCCGTTCGATCCGCAGCCGAGGTTGCGGCTCGATGCGGCCGCGTTCGCCGAGCCCAGCGTGCGCTTCGTGCTGCCGCCTGGCGGCGAGCTCGTCGCGCGCGTGCGCGAGCTCGACGGCGCGCCCGCGCCGAACGGCAGCACGCTGCGTCTGCAGCTCCTGCTGCCGCACGAGCGCAACGAGCCCGACTCGACCGGTCCGCAGTGGAAGCTGCCGCTCGTCGACGGTGCGCTGCGCTTCCCGTGGGTCGAGCTCGGCCGCGAATGGGAGCTCGCCGCGTGGCGGCCGAAGGGCAGCGAGCCGACGCGCCTCTGCGCACGCGGCCCGCACGTGCTCGGCGAGCGCGTCGAGTGCGAGCTCGTGTTCGGCAGCGACCAGCCCGTGGTCCAGTTCCGCGTGCTCGATCCCGAGGGCCGGCCGCTGCCTCGCGTCGAGATCGAGCTCGCGCGCCCCGCGATCTTCGGCTCGCTCGAGAAGACGACGCTCACGACCGACGCCGACGCGCGCTTCGTGCTCGACGGCAAGCTGAACGTGTTCGCGGGAGGCGGGGACTTCACGATCACGCACCGACCGTCGGATGGCGCGGCGCTGATGGGACGCGCGAGCCTGCCCATCGAGCGCGTCCCCGGCTGGAACGACGGCGGCGACATCCGCCTCGAGCGCGAGCCGCTGCTCGTCGCCGGGCGCGTCGTCGACGCGATCGGAGCGCCGGTCGAAGGTGCCGACGTCGTCGCGGGCGAGGAGCCGAATTGGTTTCTCGGCGAGTCGAAGTCGGTGCGTGGACGCAGCGGCGCCGGGGGCGCGTTCGAGTTGCGCGGACTGTGGACCGAGGAGCGTTTCCGCGTCCGCGCGCACACCTCGGACGCGCGCTCGCCGGACACCGAGGTGACGCAGGGCGCGATCGGCGTCGTGCTCGCGCTGTCGCCGCGCTACGACCTCTCGGGAACGCTGCTGCTCGATCCCGGGATCGATCCGGGCTGGATCCGCTTCGCGCGCGAGGAGTCGGACGGCACGCGCAGCGACCTGCGGCGCAAGCCGACCTGGGGGCAGTTCGCGTTCGGTGCGCGAGGCACCCCCACGTTCGACCAATCCGATCCGAACCGTTTCGAGCTCGAGCCGATCGAAGGCGGCGTGTTCGACTTCGTGTGCTCGTTGGAGAACGCCGAGCTCGCGCGGATCCCGCGGCTCGCGCTGCACGCCGATCTCGACCTCGGCCGCATCGACTTGCGCGGGAAGATCTCGCTCGTCGAGATCGAGCTCGTGGGCGACGGCGACCTCGCGGGACTCGCGGGTTCGTACTCGTGGTGGCCGAGCGGCGCGAGCGAGCACCGTCAGGGTTCGTTCAGCGGCCCGCTCGTCAGCATCGCGAGCGCGCAGGTTCCGATCGACGTCGAGCTGCGACCGAACGGCTACCGCAGCGCGCTGCTCGAGCAGGTGCGCGGCCGGCGCGAGCACCGCCTGACCGCTGCGCTGCACGTGCGGCTGGTCCTCGGCACGACGGGCACGCTGCCGGCGCCGCCGTACCGCTTCGATTGTGAGCTGTATCAAGGCGAGACGTCGACGAGCCAGCCGAACGGCGCGCGCTGGTTCACCGCCGAGCGCCGGGAGATCCGCTGCCTCGTCGCGAGCCCGGGGCGCCACGAAGTGCGCTGGCACCTCGAGCGCAAGCTCGAAGGCGAGAGCTTCGGCGGCGCGGTGGGCAGCCACGTGCTGCAAGAGCACTGGTCGTCGATCGACGTCCTCGACGTGCCCGGCGAACAGATGTTCGAGGTGCGGCTCGATGCCGCCGCGCTGGACGAGCTGGCGCGCAATCCCCCCTGGTGATGCGCGGGCTAGCGGCGCCGCAGCACGACGTGGTCCTGCCAGTCGGAGACCGCCGCGCGGTACGCGACGACCTCGAACCACTCCGACCAGCGCTCGCGCACGTACGACTCGAGCACGAACGTCATCCCGTACTGGTCGCTCGCGTCCGCGCCGCCGACCCACGGACGACCGTCGCCGTACGGGTAGTAGACGAAGCCGTCGCGCCGCAGCCGCTCGAAGTCGCGCTCCATCACCGCGTGCGCCGGCAGCCCCGCGCGCGCAAAATCGCCGGCCTGGAAGCGCTGCCAGCAGCGCACGCCCTGCACCGTCAGCACGAGCACCGCACCCGGCCGCGTGATCCGGTGCAGCTCGCAGAGCCACGCGAAGTGCAGATCCTCGGGCAGGTGCGAGAACACCGAGAACGAGAGCAGTGCGTCGAAACGCGCGGATGGAAAAGCGAGCGGCGGTCGCTCGGGCGCGCGCTCGAAGCGCGCGAAGTCGAGGTGCGCGCGGTCCCACTCGATCGCGGCCGCATCGACGTCGGTGCCGTGCAGCTCGACCGCGTCCGACAGCCGCGCGAGCGCGCGCAGGATGCGCCCGCAACCGCAGCCGAAATCGAGCAGCGCGCCGCCGCGCGCCGGATCGAAGCCGCCGAGCGCGAGCGCGTGGAACAGATTCGATGCGTCCGAGAGGCCCGAGTCGTGGAACACGCGCGGATCGCGCGTGCCGACGACGCGCGCCATCAGCTCGGGCGGTGGCATGGGCAGCAGCGCCGCGAGCTCGGGATCCGCGCGCATCGCGTCGGACAGCAGCCACGACCAGTACGAGAACGAGTGGATCGAGCCGTGCGCGGCGCGCAGATCGGCGCGTGCGATCCACAGCGCATGCGCCGCGGTGTAGAGCCTGTCGAGCGTCGCGGACATGCTGCGCGGA
>SCVU01000739.1 GCA_004296785.1 Planctomycetota bacterium | reverse complement strand
GCTGCACGTCGCTGAAGGTGCTCGTCGCACCGCTCGTGTCGGGCAACAACACGAGCTCCGCGGGCAACAGCGCCGGACCGGTGTCGGGCGGATTCGTGCTCGACTTCGAGGCGCTGCAGAGCAACGCGGCGAAGCGACTGCCGGACGAGGACGTCTTCCTGATCGATCCCGACAGCGGCTCGACCGGCGACGTGTCGGTCGTCGTCAAGCGCGCGGGCACGATGCTGTTCCAGCACGGCGTCCACCCCGACACCGACGAGCTGTGGCTGCTGAACACCGAGGCGCACAACCGACCGTCGGAAGGCGTGTCCGAGCCGGAGATCAACGGGCAGTTCGCGACGAACCGGATCACCGTGCTCGCGACGCCGTTCGGCACGCCGACGACGACCGAGGGCATGTCGCCCGATCCGTTCATCGACCTCGATCCGGGCTCGAGCGATCTGTCGATCACGACCGCGAACACGGTCGGTCAGCCGTTCAGCCTGTGCTTCCACCCGACGAACGGCAACGTGTTCCTCGCCGGGGTCGGCTCGGACAACGTGATGGTCCTCGACTCCGCGGGCGCGCTCGTCAAGGAGTGGGATCTGCCGACGGGCTCGATCCCGCGCCAAGTGCTGCTGCACACGAGCCCCGCGACGCTGCTCGTCTACTGCTGGGGCGACAACGTCATCCGCACGTATCGCTGGGCGAACAGTCCGCCCACCGCGCTCGCGACGCTCTCGCTCGGGCACGACCCGGCGCCGGCAGCCGTTCGAGCGGGGCGCAAGGTGTTCTTCTCGACGAAGAACTCGCTCGAGCAGAACTTGTCCTGCGCGACCTGCCACGTCGATGCGGGGACCGACTTCCTGGCCTGGAACCTGTCGAACAAGCCCCACGACGACAAGGGGCCGATGGTCACGCAGACGCTCGTCGGTCTCGAGCGGCTGGCGCCGTTCCACTGGCGCGGCGAGCGCGCGTTCGAGGACTTCGACGGCGCGTTCAACGGCCTGCTCGGTCTCGCCGGGAGCTCCGGCATCGACGACGAGGACTTCGCCGACATGAAGGCGTTCCTGTTCTCGCTGAAGAACCAGCCGAATCCGTTCCAGGACCGCGAGCGCCTGCTGCGCGACGACATCGAGTTCGTGCCGAGCCACGTCGGCACGACCGACGCCGAGCTCATCGAGGACTTCACCGACTACGACCCGCAGGAGGCCAGCGCGATCGACGGTCAGGACGCATTCGTCAACGACCTGATCTTCCTCGGCGCCTTCACGTGCAACCAGTGCCACGCGTACCCGGCCGGGACGAACAACGACATGCACCTCGACGCGCCCGCGTTCGGGATCCCCGAGCGCACGCGCTTCAAGACGGCTCCGTTCCACGACGAGTGGCGCAAGGAGCAGACGAACTTGATCGTCGAGTGGGTCAAGAACTCGGTCACGCACACCGACCGCCGCGCGTTCCTCGGCACCGGACCCAGCCACGCCGGGCTCACGCCGACCGTGCTGCACTTCGTCAACGCGATCACGCACGATCCCGTGCGCGACGACATCGTCGCGACGATTCACCAGTGGGACCAAGGCCTCGCTCCGTGCGTCAACTACTCGTACCTGCTCGACGCTTCGTCGAACCTCACTGCGGCCGAGCTCGAGTTGCGCTGCTACCTCGTCGGGCAGGCGCAGGACCGCAACTGCGACATCGCGGTGTTCGGTCACACGAACAGCGGCGTGCCCTCGCGCTGGTTCTTCGACCGGTACGCCGGCACGTCCGGTCTGTTCCGCTCCGACAACACGGCGCTCGCCGACCGCACGATCGACGACTTCCTGTCGAACGCGTCGACCGAGAGCAACGTGTTCCTCGGGCTGCCGGTCGGCATGGGCGAGCCGTTCGCGGTCGACTACGACATGGACGAGGACTACAACCAGTCCGATTCCAACCCGATCGTGCCGCTCGGTCCCGACTCCGGTGACACGACGGCGCCGACGTTCGCGCTGCAGCCGGGCCCCGAGCCGATGTGGATGACGGCGCGCACGTGCCGCATCCGCTTCGACACCGACGAGCCGTGCACCTACACGGTGACGTGCATCGATCCGATCTCGACGTTCGCCGATCTCGTGTTCACGACGAGCTCGCTGTCGAAGACGCACTCGGTGGTGATCTCGGGGCTGCGCCCGTCGAGTGAAGCGAGCGGCGCGACGACGACGTGGACCGAGGAGGACGTCAAGTACGAGGTCCAGGTCGTCGTGACCGACCGCAGCGGGAACTCCTCGTCGCCGTTCGTGCTCGGCGGATCGAGCTCGGACGACTTCCAGACCGATCCGTTCACGACGAACGACACGGCGAGCTTCGCATCGACGTTCCGGTTCTTCACGAACGAGATCATGGTCTCGAGCCTCGCATCGACGGTGAACTCGAGCTCGGGCGGATCGCTGACCGCGACGATCGACGCGACGCTCGACTACGAGCGCGGGCTGCCGGGAACGACGGACGCCCCGTACGCGATGCTGGCGGGTCGCGTGCTCATCCTGCGCAACGGCCAGGACGTGGCCGACGTCGAGGAATTCACGCCCGGCAGCGGCAGCTTGCGCGCGACGCTGATCAAGTCGAACGCACCGAAGGAGCTCGATGTGCCCGGGCCGTTCCTGCTCCCAGAGAATCTGAGCTCGAGCACGGGCGCGACCTCGGTCTCGTTCAGCGTCAGCGGCCTCGCCTCAGGCGACGCGGTCTACTACTCGGTCGACGCCGTCGTCCTGCTGGAGGGGTCGACGCCCGAGGCCGACTACGACACCGCGCACGGCGGCGGCTGCACGAGCGGCAGTTGTGACGTCGTGTTCGCCGGCTCGGGCACTCGCCTGTTCGACCGCTGGGATTTCCCGGCGACGAAGGAGTTCCGCGCGCTGAAGCACGTGTACACGCGGCCGTAGTCGGCGTTTCGACATCTGCCCGTCGCTCGGGGTCGAGCCTCGAGCGACGGGCGATTCATGGATCGCGCCACGGCGCGATCAAAAGCGCGCGCTCGTCCCTCAGCGCGAACAACCGCGCGTGCGTGGCCGAGCTGATGGCGCCGTGCAGTTCGGCCTCGCGCACGCAGGTCGCCAGCAGCGCTTCGATGCGCGGGTCGGCCCCGCGTTGCTCGTACAGGTCCGGGAGCTCGAATGGGTGCTCCGGCCTGCCGCAGGCGATGCTCATCGTCCGCCAGCCCGAAGACTGGGTGCCCTCGTACTTGTACAGATGCTCGCGGTGCGACGGCACGACGCGCCGCACCCACGCGTCGTAGTCGCGATCGTCGATCCCCGTCCCGCACGGCACGCGCATCACGCTCGTCGCGGTCTTGCGAACCCCGCAGCCGACGCACACTTCCGTGTGGCGCACGAGCGCGCTCTCGCTGGAGATCACGGTCGCGGCGACGCCGACCGCGCTCAGCACTGTCGCGAGCACGAGCTTGGGAACCAGAGCCTGCATGCGCTCCCGAAATGGTACTCGTGCGCGAGAATCCGCACCTCGATGTCGAGCCCGGCCCTGCCGCTCCGACTCCCCCCCATGCAGCACGCCATCTCCACGTTCCTCTGGTTCGAATCCAAGGCCGACGAGGCCGCGAAGCTCTACTGCTCAATCTTCCCGAACTCGCGCATCACCCAGACCTCGCCGATGAGCACGAGCTTCGAACTCGACGGCCAGCGCTTCACCGCCTTCAACGGCGGCCCCCACTACAAGCTGACGCCGGCGGTGTCGGTCTTCATCCCGTGCGACTCGCAGGCCGAGGTCGACGCGCTGTGGAACCGCTTCCTCGCCGAAGGCGGCACCGAATCGAAGTGCGGCTGGCTCGTCGATCGCTTCGGCCTCTCCTGGCAGATCATCCCGAAGCGCCTGCTCGAGCTGATGGGCGACCGCGACCCGGCCAGGGCGCAGCGCGTCGTGCAGGCGATGCTCGCGATGCAGAAGATCGACGTCGCGGCGCTCGAGCGCGCGCACCGCGGCTGAATCGCGCCGCGCGAGCGCGGCCTCAGCTCTTGATCGCCGAGGCGACGCCGTTGCTCGTCGCCACCGGCGGCGCTGCGTGCCCGTTGAGCACCGCGCACTGGAACGACACGCGCGCGCCGATCAGCGTCGGATCGTTCG
>SCVU01000738.1 GCA_004296785.1 Planctomycetota bacterium | reverse complement strand
AGGACGGGCTCGTGCCGCGCGGACCGTGGGCATTCGCGAGCCTGTCGCCGGCCACGCCGGTCGCGCTGGCGCGCAATCTCGAGAAGCTGCTGCGCGAGCCGGAGGAAGCTCGCCTCCTCGTGCGCGAAGGCCGCAACTGCGTGCGCGACGACTACTCGCTCGCGGTGCACGTGCACCGGATCGCGAATCTCTATCGCGCGGCCTGAGTCGGAGCGACCAGCGCCTGGAAGCGCGGCGATCCGCGCAGCGCAACGAGATCCGGATCCTCGCTCGCCCACTCCTTCTGCCGCGCCAGCGCGCCGGCGCTGTGGTTGTGCGGCGCGAACTCGAGCTCGAGGAACTCGAACGCGCGCTCGTGATCGCCGAGCAGCGCGTACGTGCACGCGAGGTTGTAGTAGTGGCGGGGCTCGACGACGACGCTCGCCAGCGCCGCGCGCGCGGCCTGCTCGTCGCCCGAGCGCGCGCGGTAGCACGCGAGCAGGATCTGCGAGTCCTCCGACGGATCGAGCCGCCACGCTTCCTCGAAGTACGCGAGCGCGCGCGGCTGGTCGTCGAGGCGCACGTTCGCGTTGACCGCCAGCGACACGTAGACCGCCGCGCGGCTGCGCCGCACGACCTGCACGAAACCCTGCAGCCCGCGCGCCCACTGCCCGTCCTTCGCGGCATCGCCGCGGCGCTCGACCAGCGAGGTCTCGAGCTCGTCGAGGCGCTTGGCCGCGTCGAGCAGATCGCGCTCGGCCTCGGCGGGCCGCTTCGCGTCGGTCAGCGCCGCGCCGCGCGCCGCCACCAGGCGCGCGGCCTGCCACGGCGACCACAGGTAGGCCTTGCCCCAACTCGCGCGCTCGAGATCGGCGAGCGCGCGCGTGCAGCGCGCGATCGCGGCATCGCTCGCGCCATCGCGGCGTTCGAGCGCGGCGAGATCGAGCGCAGCCGTCGACGGCACGCGCTGCTCGAGCAGCTCGCGGCCGCCGGCCTCGAGCACGCGCTCGCGCCAGTCGGCGAGATCGCGGCGCAGCTGGCGCAGCATCAGCGCCTGCAGCGAATCGAAGGTCTCCGCGCGCCGCAGCCGCGAGAGCGCGTTGTCGAAGCCGTCCAGCCGCGCGTCGACGATGCCCTCGTACAGCGCGCGCCGCGGCGCATCCGCGAGCGGATCGAGCGCGTTCGCGCCGGACGCGAAGCCCGGCATCTCGCTCGGCGCCACGTCGCCGAGCACGCGGCACAGGCCGTCGAGCAGTTCGAGCGCGCGCCGCGGCGGCAGATCGAGCGAGCGCTCGTTCGACAGGCACAGGCGCCGCGGCGCCGACTCGCGGTCGAGCAGGTCGTCGAAACTGCCGAGGCCGTCGCCGCGCCCCATCGACGCGGCCGCGATCTGCGCGCGCAGGCTGGCCTCGTGCGCGGCGAGCGCGTGCGCGCGCAGTCCCGCGCCGTCGACCGGCTCGCCGGCGGCGAGCCCCGCGACGATCGCGCCCAGATGCGCGATTCCGAGCCACTCGAGCCGGTCGACCGCGCGGTCGACGTGCCGCTCGTCGGCTTCTTCGCGCGAAGGCCACAGCTCGGCGCGCTCGCGGCACAGCTCGGTCGCGCGCGCGATCGCGAGCTCGAGCGACAGCCGCGCCTGCGCGACGTCGCCGGCCGCGCAGCGCGCCATGCCGAGCAGGTACGCGGCCTGCATGCGCGCGAGCGCCGCGTCGGAGCCGTCGCGGCCGCGCAGCGCGCGCTCGAGATCCTCCGCCGCCGCGATGGCACCGCTCGCGCGCGCGCCGGCCGCGAGCCACAG
>SCVU01000737.1 GCA_004296785.1 Planctomycetota bacterium | reverse complement strand
CTCGTGCTCGTCACGCTCGACACGACGCGCGCCGATCACATCGGCGAGCGCACGCCGTACCTGACGGAGCTCGCGCGCCGCGGCATCGCGTTCGAACAGGCGTTCGCGCCGTCGAACGCGACGCAGCCGTCGCACGCGACGATCCTCACCGGCATGTGGGTCGGCGATCACGGCGTGACGTCGAACCTGTGCGTGCTCGCCGACGCGAACGCGACGCTCGCCGAGCGCCTGCGCGCGCGCGGCTACTTCACCGCCGCCGCGGTCAGCCAGCCGTTCCTCGGACCCGGTAGCGGTTTCGGCCAGGGCTTCGACGTGTTCCTGCAGTCGGCGCCGCAAGCGCCGTTCGACGGCTCGTCGACCGTGTTCCGCATGCGGCAGCTGTTCGAGCTGTGGGAGAAGGACCAGGGCGAGCGGCCGTTCTTCCTGTGGCTGCACCTGTTCGATCCGCACACGCCGTACGGACCGCCGAGCGACTACGCGAGCGCGTACGCCGAGCGCTGGAAGAGTCCGCGGCCCGACGCGCTCGCACCCGCGACGCTGCCCGAGCTCGACGTGCTGCCGCCGGAGATGCGCTTCCTCGAGGGCGTGAAGAACGCCGAGCTGCCGCGCTGGTCGTACGCGGTCGAGGTCGCGCACGCCGACGCGCTGGTCGAGAACCTCGCCAGCAATCTCGCCGAGCGCGGCTGGCTCGGTCGCACCGCGTGGGTGATCGCCGCCGATCACGGCGAGTCGCTCGGCGAGCGCGACTCGTGGTTCAACCACGCCGGACTGTTCCCCGAGGTCACGCACGTGCCGCTGATCGTCAACCTGCCCGGCGGGCCGGAGGGCGAGCGCGTCGCCGCGCCGGTTTCTACGGTCGACATCGCACCGACGCTGTGCACGTGGCTCGGGCTCGACGCGACCGGGATGCGCGGCATCGATCTGCTCGCGCTCGCGAACGGCGATGAGCCGCCGCCGCGGCGGCTGTTGATGGAGGCCTCCGACGGCGAGATGGCGGGCTGGCTCGACGCGGAGAATTACTACGTCGAGGTCACGCACCCGCGCGCGACGTTCGGGCTCGAGATCGCGCACGATGCGCAGGGGCGGCGCGTTGCGGCGAACAAGGCGCTGAAGCCGGGGAGTGCGTGGTTGTTCGATCGCGTGGGGGATCCGAAGTGTCAGAACGATCTCGCCGCGGCGCAGGCCGCGCGCCGCGACAACTGCAAGGCGGAGCTCGCGAAGCTGCGGGCACAGTTGCGCGGGGTTGCGACGATCGAGCGCGAGATGGACGCGGCCCAACTCGAGCAGATGCGCAAGCTCGGTTACGCCGGTCGTTGAGCCCCGCGCTCCACATTTCCTGCGTTGCGCGCAGCCGCGCCGCGTCTAAACGCAGCATGAATCGCTCACGCTCGCTCTTCGTGTTCGCGTTTCCGCTCGCCGCGTTCGCTTCCGCACAGCAAGTCCACGTCGTCGCTCCGTCCGCTGGCCCGGGCGTCGACTTCACGTCGATCTCCGCCGCTGTCGCCGCCGCGCAGGACGGCGACCTCGTGCTCGTGAAGAGCGGCACGTACGCGCCGTTCCAGATCCAGTCGAAGGGCGTCCACGTCGTCGAGGACGCCGGAGCCGACGCGCGGATCGGCATCGGCGGCGCGGGCATCTGCAGCGTGAGCAACACGCTCGCGGACCAAACCGCCTGGCTGCACGGGTTCGCGTCCGCCTCGCCGCTCGACTTCGCGATCGATGCGTGCACGGGGCCCGTCCTATTGACGGGACTCACCTGGACGAGCGGGACCGCCGGCTCGCGGATGACGGCATCGGACGCGGTGATGCTCCGCTCGTGCAGCTTCACCGGCGCGGCCGGCCATTCGGATTGCACATGGGTCGGGTCCGCGTGCGCTTGCTCGCAGCTGCACGCGGGCGCGCCGGGCCTGTTCGCGACGGACTCGCGGATCTCCGTGCACAGCTCGGTCCTCAACGGGGGCTACGGACTGTCGGCAAGCGGCCTCTGGCCTTGCTTCTACAGCGCGACGCCGGGCGGACCCGGCCTTCTGCTCGCGAACTCGCGCGCGTTGATGCAATCGATCTGTCATGGCGGGCCGGGAGGTGCCGGCATCAAGCTCCTGGACGGTACGTGCGCGGAGCTCGGCGCGCCTGGTGCCGCCGGCGTGCTCGCGACCGATGCCGCGAGTCACATCGACTTCACCGGGCCTTTCGTCTCGGCTGCGGATGGCGCCGGCGGCCTGCCGCCGTGCGGGAGTGTCGCGCCGAGTGCACCGGACTACGACGGACCTCAAAGCGGCATCGGAGTGATCGGCTACCTGCCCACGCTGCTCGCGCCGGCGGTGGTGCGCGAGGGACAAAGCGCGACGCTCAGTGGCCGCGCGCTCCCCGGATTCACGCTGCTTGCCGTGAGCGGGCAAGCGGACCTGCTCGAGATCCCGGGCCTGCTTGGTTGGGCGGTTCCGACCGCGCCGGCGCTGTTCGCGCTGCCGACGACTCCTCCGGGGGGACTCGGGCTCGTGGACTACTCGTTGACGCTGCCGATCACCGAGCTCGGCGCCGGCGTCGACTTCGTCATCGTGCACGCGCAGGTGATCCAGCTCGACACGAGTGGGACGGGTCGCGTCGGCGAGTCGCGGCCGATCGCGCTGCTCGATGCCCAGTTCTAGAGCGAGGTTCTTGCGCGTCGGGTAGCCTGGGCTCGTCTCACCGGCCGACCCGAAACGGAGGACTCGCATGCCTCGCACACGTCTCGCGCTCGCCGCGGCGTTCGTCGTCGCCGCCTCGTTCCCGTCGCTCGCGCACGCGCAGAAGGTCTGGGTCGTCGCACCGACGCTCGGTCCCGGCGTCGACTTCAACGCGATCTTGTTCGCGGTCAACACCGCGGCGAGCGGCGACCTCGTGCTCGTCAAGTCGGGCACGTACGGTCCGTTCGAGCTCGACGGCAAGGGCATGTACGTCGTCGAGGACGCGGGCGCCGACGTGCGGATCGCCGGTGCGCCGCTGCTGGCGGTGCGCAACACGAGCGCGTCGCAGCCGACGTGGTTGCACGGACTCTCGAACGAGGGCAGCAGCGCACCGGTGCCTCGGCTCGAAGCGACCGACTGCGCAGGCTCCGTGTTGCTGAGTGAGGTCACGTGGTTGAAGGCGCGCGAGGACTTCTTCGGGCCTCCCGCGTTCCGCGCGAAAGCCTGCGACGACGTCGTGCTCGACTCGTGCGCGTTGATCGGGCTTTCGGGCTCGGTCTCGTGCTACGGCGGATCGAACTGCGCGTGCGTCACGGTCGATGGCGCCAACGGGATCGAGCTGCAGTCATCGAAAGCCGCGGCGTTCGAGTGCTCGCTCGCGGGCGGCGCGGGCGTCGAGCAGTCGTGGTGTTGCGGCAGTTGCAGTTGGCAGGCGGACCTCGGTGGCATCGGGGCGGTGCTCGACCAGTCGCACTTGTGGCTGCAGGGCGTCGCGCAGGGCGGCAACGGCGGAGCCGGCGGAGTCTCGCCGCCGGCGCCGATCTGCTACGGAGCTGCGAAGTGCGGCAGTCCGGGCGTGCGGTTCGCCGACGCGACGAGCGTGCTCACGCAGAGCGGCGGCTCGGTCTCCGCGGGAGCGGCGGGGCAGACGCTCTCGCAGTACTGCACGCCGCCGACGTGCAACGTCGCCGACGTCGACGGACCGGGCACGACGATCGTCCAACCGCGCGCGCCGAAGCTCGCGCTGCCGCCGGTCGCGCGCGAAGGCGCGACGGTCAACGCGACGCTCAGCGCGACACCGGGGATCGCTGCGCTGCTCGTCGGCACGTCGATCGACGCGCTCGAGCTCGCGGGGCTGTCGGGATGGCTGCTCGTCTCCGGCACGACAGCGCTCGTGCCGCTCGGTGCCGTTCCGCCGTCCGGATCGCTCACGCTGCCGATCGTCGTCAGCGAGCTCGGCGCCGGAATCGACTTCCGCGTGCTGTACCTGCAAGCGGGTCACTGCACGGCGGGCGGGTCGTGCGCGCTCGGCGTCGTGCGGCCGATCGCGCTGCTCGACGCGCAGTTCTAGCGCGTCGCGCTAGCGACCCTGCGCCGCGCGCAGCGCGAGTCCGAACACGCGCTGCTCGGAGTCCTTCAAGCGCTGGCCGTCGCCGAGCGCCTCGAGCTCCGCGAGGAACTGCGGGTCGAGCTGCGTCTCGGCCCAGCCCATCCGCTGCGGCAGCACGCGATCGAGGATCGCGACGACGCCGCCGCCGGACGCGAGCACCTGGCGCACGCGCGCGAGCACTTCCGCGCGCCCGTCCGCGGCCATGCCGGCCGCGACCGACGCATCGAGGAACTCGACGCGCGCGTCGCGCGCCCGCAGCAGCGCCTTCGACGTCAGCGGATCGAGTGCGAGCACGAGCCCGTGCGCGTCCGAACCCGCGTCCGGCCGCGCCAGCGCGACCGCGAGCTCGAGCCGCCGCGCGATCGCGTCGCCGCGGTTCGGCGTGATCAAGCGCGCGCCGTTCGTCACCAACAGCAGCGCGACCGCAATCCCGAGCACGAACAGCGCGCGCACGCGCGCCCAGCCGCTCGCCGAGATGCGCGCGAGCGGCACGCGCCCGTGCGGCCGCATCAGCAGCGCGAGGGCGAGCACGAATGGCGCGAGGTTGCCGGTGTGGTACTCCATGTTGCCCGCCTGCCACCACGCGAAGAACGCGACGCGCAGCGCGAACCAGACGAACAGCCCGAGCAGCGCGCGCCCGAAGCCGCCGACGAGCTCGCGCGGCGGCACGAGCGGCAGCAGCGCGAGCCCGAGCACGCCCAGGCCCAGCGCGAGCGACTCCTTCGTCACCCACGCGAGCGCGGCGAGCGACAAACCGAGCGTGTATCCGACCTCCGCGAATCCCGGCGCGCGGCCCCACGCGCCGCTGTCGGCCAGGCCGCGCAGCCACGCGCCGAACGGCTCGCTCCCGCGCGTCGCCGCCCAGGCCGCCGCGTAGACGGCGAGGCACAGCGCGCCCGCCGCCGCCGTGCATTTCGCCGCGTTGCGCCACGGCAGCAGCGCGAACAGCACCGGCACGACGAGCACCGAGTCCTGGCGCAGCGCGCACGCGAACGCGAGCCACAGCGCCGGCGCGATCCAGCCGTCGCTCGCGAGACCGATCCGCATCCGCAGCGCGAGCACCACGAGCGCGATGCACGCGGCGGTGCCGGGCAGGTACGTCTCGCCGCTCGCCGCGTACAGCCAGTTCCCGGCCGCCGCGGCGAACAGCGCGCCGAGCAGCGCGCCGCGCGCGAGCCCCGCGAGCTCGGAAGCGAACTCGGCGATCGCGTACACCGCCCACGCGGCGCCGGCGCATGCGACGAGTTGCTCGGCGCGCCACGCGGTCGCGAAGTCCGCGGCCGCGCCGCACGAGCGCAGCAGCTGGAACGCGAGCGCATCGAGCGCGTGCACGCCGAGGTGGTGCGCGTTGACGACCAGCGCGCCCGGCGCCGCGAGCATCTGGTCCGCGTAGTCGAGCACGTCGTTGCCGA
>SCVU01000736.1 GCA_004296785.1 Planctomycetota bacterium | reverse complement strand
CGACCGAGTGCCTGCGTCGTGTTGCGCGGCATCATGCCGCCGAGCAGGTCGGTGAACGGGTTCTTCACGTACCCGTTGTCGAACGTGCCGATCTCGGCGCCCGACAGCGGCTCGCCGGTGGCGGCGTCGACCACGCGGCCGCGCAGGATGCCGCCGCGCGAGATCTCGACGAGCACGTCGCCGACCGTCATGCCCTGGTCGATGTGGAACGTGCCCGAGTAGGTCGGCGCGTATTCCGGCGCGCTGGCCTGCACGACGTAGGTGCCGGGCTCGAGGCCGCACAGCTCGAACGCGCCGTCCTTCGCGTTGCGGAAGTCGGCCTGCTGGATCGGGCGGCCGTAGATCGTCGTGCCCGGATTCACGAGGCGCACCGCGCAGTTGAAGCTCGACAGCGGCGTCTTCGTGACCGCGTCGATCACGCGGCCCTGCGCGCAACCCTGCTGCGCGAGCTGGATCTCGAGCGGCTCGCCGTCGACCGCGACGCGGTTCATCCGCTCGAGGCTGAAGCCCGCCGCGCTCGCCGTCAGCATGTACTCGCCGCCGGACAGATCGTCGATGCGGAACGCGCCGCCCGCGTCGGTGACCGCGAAACCGCGCGACGTGTTGGTCTGGTCGTAGTTGTAGACCTCGATGCGCGCGTTCGCGACCGAGTTGCGGTTCGGCGCGATGACCTTGCCGCGGATCGTGTGGCCGCGGTCGAGCTTGAAGTCGCGCAGCAGGATCGGCCCGTCGGTGCCGGGGAACGACTCGCTCATCAGGATCTTCGTGCCGTAGCCCTTCGCGACGCACTGCAGGTTGCGCGTGCCGCCCTCGACGTTCGTGATCTCGTAGTAGCCCTGGTCGTTCGTCACCGCCTCGAGCAGGTCGGGGCTGCGCGTACCCGGCATTCCGAAGTACACGACGTTGTCGAGGTACAGGTGCGCGCCGGCGATCGGCGCGTTCGACATGTCGTAGACGTAGCCGCGGACCATGTAGCCCTCGGCGAGCTTGACCACTTCCGCGCGCTCACCCTGCGGCGGGATGCTCACGTACGGCAGCTCGGCGCGCGAGAACTTCGGGTGCGCCGCGGTCAGCACGTACTGGTTGCCCGGCGCGAGGCTGCGGAACTCCGCGACGCCGCTCGCGTCGGTCGTGCCGCGCCAGGTCGGCTTGTTCGGATCGACGCCGCCGAACGCCTGCTGCAGCTGCAGCAGCCCGCCGCCGAGCGGACCCGACTGCTGGCGCAGCTCGACCGAGGCACCGGCGAGCGGGACGTCGTGCGGGTCGACGACGGTGACTTTGAGCGTGTTCGGGTACGAGGCCCCGGCGCCCACGACCTCGACGCGGTCGTCCGCCTTCGGCGCGACGAGCAAGTCCGGCGCGTCCTGGCGCACGGTCGGCCCCGCGGTGTCGAGCTGGGCGTCGATCGCCGCGTCGCGGTGGGCGTCCGGCTTCGCCGGGCCGATGTCGAAGTCCTGGGGCGTGCCGGGCTTGCTGCCGAGCGTCCAGAGGGCGAGGCCAAGCGCCGCCGTCGCGGCGAGTACGAGCAAAAGGATGACGAACGGGCGCATGTCGAGTGAGCTGTCCTTCCCGCGGAACCTGCGAATCGTACCCCGTCGAGCAGCGGTGGGCGGCCCGTGCGGCCGGGGTCGAGCGATGGGGCGCGTGAGCGGTCGGTCGAGAGTGCGGCGATTCGACGCGGAGCGAAGCCGGAACTTCCCCGTGTCTGTAGGCCGCGCCGCGGCGCTCTAGACGGCCTCGGCGGCCATCTTCTGGGCCGTCGGCCCCGGCCACAGGCTCTCGAGCAGCGCCTGCGTGCCGAGGAAGTAGGCGAGCAAGAGCAGCGTGTACGGCGTCTTGCGGTAGACCTCGATGCGCGCCGAGCGGCCGACGATCGGCATGCAGATGCGCGCGACCTCGCCGGTCTTCGGCGCGTACAGCGACCAGCCGCGGCCGAAACCCTCGCGCGGCGCGAGCTTGAACGGCTTGCCGCCGGTGTTGATGTCGATCACGCGGCGCAGCGCGTGGAAGCGGATCGTCGAGCCGATCCACTCGCGCGATTCCGACCACATCATGAATTGGCCGCGGACCATGCCCGGGTCGCGCTCGAACACGAACACGGCGCCCTTGATCGGGCGGTACGTGCCGGAGCGGACGGCCCCGAGCGGGCCGCGTTCGATGGTCAGGGTGCCCTGGACCTCGCGGCCGTTGGCCGTCTCGAGGGCGACCTCGTGGCGGCTCGACCAGAGGCCCGAGACGCGGGTGGTGTAGGTGGAAACGATCTCCGGCATGGCGCTGATAAGGCGGAAAAGTCTACGGACTGCCCCGTGCGCGGGCCACCGGCAGCCGGTCCTTTCGCGGAGGAAGGCTACCCCGCGATTCGCGAGCGGGCGAACGGAGGACCGAGGACGCCGTGACTCGCGCGTACCGCGCGTACCGCGAGTACGGAGCCCGCCTCGCGTGAGTACGGAGCCCGCCTCGATTCCGCCGACTTGGAAGGTTTGAGGCCGCCTCGACTCCGCCGCGCGTACCGAGCCCGCCTCGACTCCGGCGAGTTGACATGAAATGAGCCCGCCTCGAATCCGGTGAGCTCGCGGTCGCGAACTCGCCGGATTCGAGGCGGGCTC
>SCVU01000735.1 GCA_004296785.1 Planctomycetota bacterium | reverse complement strand
GCGACTTCCTTCACGAGCTGCGCGCCCATGTTCTCGTACGGGTCCTCGAGCTCGATCTCCTTGGAGACCGTGACGCCGTCCTTGGTGACGGTCGGGCTGCCGAAGGACTTCTCGATGATCACGTTGCGGCCGCGGGGGCCGAGGGTGACCTTGACTGCGCGGGCGAGCTTGCGCACGCCGTTGCGGATGTGCTCGCGCGCTTCCGCGTCGTAGCTGATTTGCTTGGCCATGAGTGTGTGGATGTGCCCCGCGCCGAGGCGGGGACGTGTGGATCGCTGGGGTGGAGGAGCGGAGACCGACGCGCGCGCGACTAGTCCTCGAGGATGCCGAGGATGTCTTCCTCGCGCATGATCAAGTACTCCTCGCCGTTGAGCTTCACTTCGGTGCCGGCGTAGGAGCTGAACAGCACGCGGTCGCCCGCCTTGACGGCCAGGGCCTCGCGCTCGCCGTTCTCCTTCACGCGGCCGTTGCCGACTGCGATGACCTTGCCTTCCTTCGGCTTCTCCTTGGCGGTCTCGGGCAGCAGGATGCCGCCGGCCGTCTTCGACTCGGCTTCGACGCGCTGCACGAGCACGCGGTCATTGAGGGGGCGGACGTTCACCTTGCTCTTCGTCTTCGTGGTCGTGGCCATGGAAGGAAACGGTTCTTGAATCGAGTGGGTCAGAGGGTTGGGGGAGAGAGACGCGGAACCGAGATCGCGAACCTGTTTGCCGTCGGTCGTGAACGACGCGGCGATCGACCTAGGCCAGCGGGCCGCAGGCAGGCGGAGGCGGGAGGCCGAGCGCGCGGCAGATCTGCTGGCGCAGCACGTGCGGTTGCACGGGCTTGCGCAGCACGGCGAACGCGCCGATGCGCAGCGCCTCGCGCTCGAGGAGCTCGGTCAAGCTCCCGGAGTAGACGAGGCACGGCAAGTCGGCGCGCGCCAGGCGGATCAGCGGCAGGGCCTCCAGCCCCCCGCACTCCGGCATCTGGAGGTCGAGCAGGCAGGCGTGAATCGGTTTGGAACGAACGATCTCCAGGGCTTCCCGGCCGGTCTCGGCGTGCAGGCTTTCGATGCCGAGGTCGCTGAGCAGGTCGGCAACGCCGCAGCGGACGTTGCTGTCATCGTCAGCGAGCAGGATCTGCCGCGGCGCGAGCATGGGGGGCCGAGAACGGGGGGCCGTGAAAGCGGGGGAGCTCTGAGAGAGGGCGCCGCGAAGGCAAAGCTCGTGCCGCCGGCAGGTTCGGGCAGCCGTAGCGGTTCCAAGCGCGCGCGGCCGCTATGGGTTGGAGAATCGCATCGCAACGGCCGTCGCGGCGCCCGAGCGTGCATCGCTGCCGATGTGGCAGCCGTGCGCCGTGCGCCTCACCGCCGCTGCCGGATCGGCAGAGCAGGCAGTACGAAGGTTTGTTTGTAATCGGACATGGCTATCCTATTTTGCGGTGGCCTCGACCCATCGAACCACACCACCGGATTCCCACGATGACTTTCCACCGCAGTGCGTCGTTCCTCCCCGCTCTCTGCGCGCTCACGCTGGCGCCGATCAGCGCCGCGCAGCTCCTCGCGTACGACGGTTTCGGAGGTCCTCCGACGCCGCAGCTCGCCGGCAACAACGGCGGCACGGGCTGGCCGTCGGCGTGGAGCAGCGTGAGCACCGATCCCACCGGCATCGCCGGGCCGGGACTGCAGTACCCCGGTCTCGCCACGAGCGCAGGCGCGGCAGTCACGCCGGTCGCCTCCGGCATCTGGCCGAGCTCGGTCTATCAGCGCGCGCTGCCTGCGCTGCCGCCCGGCACGACTGCGTTGTACGTGTCGTTCCTGCTGCGCGACGACGCCGGTTGGGGCATCTGGAGCGGCCTCTCGTTCGGCCAGTACCCGGCGAAGATGACGGTCGGCTCACCGCTCGGCTGGTACACGTACGGACTGATGGTCAGCGAGGGGCTCGGCGACGCGTCGAGCAAGCCGCTCGTGACCGGCGAGACCACGCTCGTCGTGCTGAAGATCGCGAAGGCGGCGTCGGGGACCGGCTCGGTCTACTCGATGTACCTCGATCCGGTGATCGGTTCGGCGGAGCCGGGCTTCCCCGCGGCGTCGTTCGCGCTCGGCACCGGTTTCCCGACGGCGCTGTCGATCGACAACGGCACGGGCGTGACGACCGACGAGATCCGCGTCGGCACGACGTGGAGTTCCGTGCTGCCCGCGCAGCCGCCGATCTGGATCGACATGGGGTTCGCCAAGCCCGGCATCAGCGGCGCCCCGCACCTCGTCGGCACCGGTGCGCTGACCGCAGGCTCCTCGACGCGGCTGACGCTTTCGAACGCGCACCCGCTCGCGCCGGCGTGGCTCGCGATCGGCGGCCAGGCGCTCGATCTGCCGATCCTGGGCGGCGTGCTGGTGCCGGAGCCGACGCTGATCATCGGCCAGACGACGACGCCCACCGGTAGCGCGAGCTTCCAGGCGCCGTGGCCCGCGTCGATTCCCGCCGGCCAGTCGCTGTACTTCCAGTACTGGATCCAGGACCCGGCGGCGACGTTCGGCTTCGCCGCGAGCAACGGACTGCGGGCGATCGCGCAGTAGCCGCGCCCGCCCGTTGCGGCGCGCGCGCGCATCGCGATGATGGCGGCGTGAGCGCGACCCCCGGCCAGCGAGCGGCGGAGCACGGCGCGGAGCTCGACCGAATCGTCGCCGAGCGTCCGTTGTTCGATGCGCACGTCGACTCGCTGCAGCGGCAGCTCGATCTGGGCCACGACCTCGGCGTCGCGGGCCCCGGGCAATTCGACCTCGAGCGCGCTCGCGCCGCCGGGCTCGGCGCGGTCGTGCTCGTGTGCTGGTGCGATCCCGGCT
>SCVU01000734.1 GCA_004296785.1 Planctomycetota bacterium | reverse complement strand
GCTCTTCCGATCTCAAGTTCGCCAACGCCGGCGATGCGCTGACTTCGCTCGCCGGAGCGTCGGGCACGACCTCGGTGCTCGTGCCGGCGCTGTGGGGCGGGCTGTACAAGGACGCAGAGGAGTTCGCGCGGCGCAATCTCGGCGAGCCCGCGTGCGCGGGCGAGGAAGCGCTCGACGGGCGCGCGTGCGAGCGGCTGGCTGGGCTCACCGCGGCGGGCCACGAGGTCGAGATGTGGATCGAGCGCGACAGCGGCCGGCTCGCGCGCGTGAAGCGCACGACGCGCGGCGCGGCGAACGGCAAGCGCTCCGACGCGGAGAGCACGACGGATTTCTACGGCGCGTTCGACGTCGCGATCGAAGAGGACGAGCTCGCGTACGATCCGCCGCTGTGAGCGGCACAGGACGCTAGAAGCGCACGACCATCCGCGCGGGGTTCGACAGCAGGATCGCGGCGGGCTCCAGCGTCCCCGGATGCAGCGGAAATCCCGCCTGCACGCACAGCGCGAGGCCGGCCAGCGCCGGGTCGACCGGCACGGTCCACAGATGATGCGCTGGGAGGTTCTGGCCGAGCATCGCGATCGGCAGCACCTGATGGAGCGCGCTGGTGTCGACCCACACGAGCCCCTCGAGTCCCGGCAGCGCGAGTGGAGCCGAGTCCAAGGATGTCGCGACGACAGCGAGCTCTCCGGCGGGACCGTACAGATCGAGTCGACGCGATTCGCCCGGCACGTCGCTTCCTGCGATCTCGAGATACGGCTCTGCGATCGGAGGTTGGATCACAATGCTGGTGGACGCGGCGACATTCGTGATGGACGCGCCGCTCATGACGATGACGCTGTCGTTCGCGACGAGGCCCTTCCCCGGCCAGCCCCAACAGCACGAGTCCACGTAGCCGGGCTGGATGAGATCCGTCGCCGATCCGCGAATGATGACGATCGAAGCCGACGAATGGATCCCGTTCCCGGCCTTTCCGTCGCCGCCGAATCCGATGCCCGCATCCCCGCCGCGACATTTCGAGCCCGCGAGCGACACGTGCGAGGCATTGGCGACGCTCAGACCGTCGCCACCGTTTCCGACGACGGCCCAGCCGGACGCTCCGGCGCCGCCGTGAAGCTCGCAGTCGACGAACACCGCATTCGTGTCGGAAACGGATGCGGCGGTACCGCCAGTGGATGCGAGCACTTGGCAGCGGCTGACGAGCACCTGATCGCTGGTCTCGATGGTCAGGCTGCCCACGCCCGGAAAGCCGATCTGGCAATCGTCGACGACGATGAGACCGCTCGTCTGCTTGATCCAGAGATTGGCGAACCGCAGTCCGCTCAGCGTGCAGCTATTCACTTGCCGAATCATCGTGAGCCCGTTGACGACGGGCGTCGCTCCCGTCGTCGGTCCGAGGATGCGGAGTCGCTTCTCGAGCGTGAACGCGCCGTAACTCCCCGAAGCGACGAGCAAGATGTCCCCTGCCGCGGCGCCCGCGACCGCGGCCGCGATCGACGAGAAGTCTGCGGGACCATCGTCATCGACGGTCCACACGTGCTGCTGCGCGTGCGTTCGAACGGCGAGCACGAGTGCCACGAACGCAACGAAGCAGGCTAGGGTCTTGCGCTGCATGCTCAACTCCTGGTTTCGACCAGGCCCACAGCGTATCCGAGTTCGAGCGCGCTAGACGAGTCGCTGCTCCGTCCACGGATCCGCGCCGTTGTGGTACCCGCGCTGCTCCCAGTACCCGAGCCGATCGCGCGTCAGGAACTCGACCTCCGTCACCCACTTGCACGACTTCCACGCATACAGCGACGGCACGAAGCCGCGCACCGGCCCGCCGTGGATCGCCGCGATCGGCTCGCCGTCCTTGTGCGTCGCGAGCAGCGCCTCCGGCGCGAGCGCGTGCTCGAGCGGCGCCGTCGTGTCGTAACCGGTCGGATCCGCGAAGCGCACGTGCGTGCAGCCGGCGCGCAGGATCGCCTTGCGCGCGACGAGCAGCATCAGCACGCCGCTCCAGCGCGCACCGAGGATCGACCAGCCGGTCACGCAGTGCCAGTCGCACTCGACCTCGGTGCGCGGCAACGCGGCGAGCGCGGTGAAGTCGAGCTCGTAGGCGTGCTCGACGTGTCCGTGCACGCGCACGCGCCAGTTCGAAGCGTCGAGCCGCGGCGGCGCGCCGACGTGCAGCACCGGCCAGCCGCGCGTCGCGTGCTGGTTCGGCGGCAGCCGCGGATCGCGCGTGTGCTCGCTCATCGCGGCGATTCTAGGCGCCCTCGCGCGCGACATCGAAGCGCGCCAGCGCGCGGCCGCCGACCCAGGTCAGCGCAGCGGCGCCGACGCAGCCGACGCCCAGGCCCGCCAGCGTGCCGAGCGCGAGCGCGCTGCGCTCGCTGACGCCGGCCAGCGGCAACAGGCGCCACGTCCCGGCGAACGCGAGCCCGATCGTGCCCGCGAAGAGCCCGTACACGACCATCCGCACGAGCCCCATCAGCATCGCGCGCCCGGCGTTCTGCAGCATCCCGTCCTGCCCGGGCGTCGTGCGGAACGGCGCGAGCAGGAACACGATGTTGTCGATCGCGATCCAGTACGCGACGAGCAGCGGCACCGCGAACAGCACCGGCGCGAGCTCGAGGCTGAGGCCGCCGTCGACGAGGTTCAGCACGCACAGCGCGCCGCACAACAGCAGCGTGACGAGCGACCACTGCGGCAGCAGCGTCGCGCAGAACAGCGTCCACGCCCCCACCGGCCACGTCTTCATCACCGCCAGGCGCCCGAGGTCCTCGCGGAAGTCGAAGCGCAGGCCGTTGCAGAGGTAGAAGGTCCCGAACAGCGCGAACATGCCCGAGCGCAACAGCGCCGCGCTCGCGCCCTCGCCGCCGAACGAGCGCACGAGCAGCGACAACAGCGCGATCACGAGCAGGCTCATGAACAGCGTGCCGCGCGCGCGGCGCACGACGCCGGCCGTCTTGCGCCACGCGATCGCGCCGAGCGGCGAGCGGCCGAAGCACCACGGCACGCGCCGCAGCGAGTTCAGCGCGCGCACCTTGCTCGAGCTGACCGCGCCGCCCGAGCGGCGCACGCGCCGGATGCGCTCGGCGATGTTCGACGACGTCTCCAGCGACAGCTCGCGGAAATCGATCGGCAGCCGCGCGGCGAGCTCGATGCCGCACGCCCACAGCAGCACGCACAGCGCGAGCCACGGCAGCCCGGCCAGCGCGCTCGGCGCCGCCGCGAGGCGCGCCCACGGCTCGATCGGCAGCGCGAGCGTGCGCAGCGGCTCGACGGAGAGCAGCCCCGAGAGTCGGCCGCCCGGCAGGCCCTGCAGCATCCGCTCGCGCAGGCCGGAGACCCACGCGTGCTCGCCGGACGTGCTCCACGCGAGGAAGCCGAGCACGAGCAACGCGAACAGTCCGATCGCGAGCCAGCGCGTCGCCTTCGTCAGCCGATCCAGCACGCGCCGCTCGAGCGCGCCGGCGACGATCGCGACCGCCTGCGACCACGCCGCGAGCGTCCACAACCCGAGCACCGCCGCGATCACGCCGTACGCGCGCACCGGCGCTTCGAGCGCGATGAACAGGCCCATGAACAGGCCGCCGAACATCGAGCGCAGTCCGGCGACCCACAGCCGGTGCCGCACGAGGTCCGCGCGCGCGAGCGGCGCCGCGAACAGCAGCTCGATCTCCTCGCGCGGGATGTACAGCCCGCGCATCGACAGCGCGTTGAGCGTCGTGAACAGCGCGGCGAACAAGCCGACGCCGCGCGCGGCATTCGCGACGTCCGCCGAGCCCGCGCCGATGCCGCGCGCGAGCACGACGCTGAAGATCATCCAAGCGAACCAGCCGCCGATCACGGTCAGGCCGATCAGCGCGAGGATCGCGCCGCCGGGCGTGCGCGCGCGCCGCAGCTGCTTGCGCCACCAGCCCTGGAACTTGCGCCGCGCGAGCAACCGCAGCGGCGCGGGCGGCACGATCAAGCGTCGGCTCCCGACGCGTCGTCGGCGGTCGCGGCGAAGAACACGTCGCGCAGCGAGCCCTGCGCGCCCGGCGCGAGGCGCTCGCGCGCTTCCTGCAGCGTGCCGAGGAACACGCTGCGGCCGCGGTCGAGGATCAGGATGCGCTGCGCGAGCTCCTCGACGAGCTCGAGCAGGTGGCTCGACAGGATCACCGCGGTGCCCTCGGCGGCCTGCGCGCGGATCGAGTCCTTGGCGCGCTGGATGCCGCGCGGATCGAGGCCCGTCAGCGGCTCGTCGAGCAGCACGAGCGCCGGCCGCGGCAGCCACGCGCAGCACAGCGCGAGCTTCTGCCGCATGCCGCGCGACAGCTCGCCGCCGAGCGCGTCGCGCTTCGACTCGAGCTCGGCGCGCGCGAGCAGCTCGCCCGCGCGCGCGCGCCAGTCGCGCATGCCGTACAGCGCCGCGGTGAACTCGAGGTGCTCCTCGACGGTCAGCGTCTCGAACGGCTGCGGGTCGTCGCCGACCCACGCGAGGCAGCGCTTGGCGTCGCGCTCGGCGCGCGCGAGGTCGTGGCCGCAGATCGAGATCGCGCCGCGCTGGATCGGCAGGATGCCGGCGATCGTGCGCAGCGCCGTCGTCTTGCCGGCGCCGTTGGGGCCGACCAGCCCGAGGATCTCGCCCGGCGCGACTTCGAGCGACAGCTCCGACAGCGCCTGGACGCCGTGCTCGCCGCCGCTCTCGTAGGTCTTGCTGAGCCCGGCGACGGAGAGCGCGGACGGGCGGTTCGGTGCGGCGGGATCCACGGCGACGGAGCCGTGAGAGCATAGTGCGGCGGATGCCGCAGTCACAACTCGTGCGGCGGATGCCGCGCTCGCGACGCGCGCGCTCGCCGCGCGGACGCAGCGCCGACCCTACAGCTCGAGGCGCGGACCGATCGCGCCCGCGATTGCGACCACCGCGCGGGCCATGCCCTGGGAGTCGATCGCTTCGGCGCGATCCATCGCGCCGCCGGCGTCCGGATGGCGCCAGCGGCCGGTGTCGCCGGCGACGATGCACGGCGGTCCCTGCTCGAGCACCGACACGCGGTCGCTGAAGCCGAGCGCCGGCCAGAACGCGGGCCCCGAGATGCCTTCGACCGGGATGCGGCCCTGCGCGCGCATCCGCGTCGCGAACTCGAGCAGCGGTGCGCGCGCATCGAAGCCGCCGCACAGCAGCAGGTAGTCCGAACGCGACGGCAGGATCGTGCTCCACGGGAACGGCAGGTTCTGCGGGCGCGGACCGTTCCACGCGCCGAGCGATTCGAGCTGCAGCTCGAGCCCGATCTCGTCGCCGCGCCCGAGCATCCGACGCAGCGAGAAGCGCCGCCCGTTCGAGCCGTCTTCCATCGGCTGGTGGCCGTACGCGTACGCCAGGAAGCGCAGCGCGCGCGGTTGTCCGCCGTTGCGCAGCAGGCGCGCGACCTCGATCATCGCGGCCACGGCCGACGCGGACGATTCGGCGCCCGGCGAGCCCGCCGGCGAATCGTACGGCGCGCTGACGAGCAGGATCTCGCGGCCGCCGCGCGGCTCGTCGACGTCGGCGACGACGTTGCCGAGCGCGCGGCCGATGTCGTAGCGATCGACGGTCACGCGCAGACCGGCGCGTCCGAACTCGTCGGCCACGTAGTCGCACGCTTCCTGCAGCGCCTCGGGCTTGCGGTCGTTGCGCTCGCCGATCCCGTCGGCGAGGCGCTGCACGTGGCGCTGCAGCGCGAGCTCGATCGGCAGATTGCTCTCCGCGTCGTCGGACGGCTTGGGCCGGGGCCCCGCGTCGGGCAACCGCGTGCTGAAGCGCAGGCCGCCCCAGGCGACGGCGCCGAACGCGGCGCACGTGAGCGCGACTTTGGTGGTGATCTTGGCCAGCGTCATCGGTTTGGAGCGCGCGAGCACAAGACCCGCACGACCCCCGCCACTCCATCGGTCGCCAGCGCGAGCCGCCTGTAGTCCAATTTTTCCGGCGTGTCGGAGCGCTTGTGGTAGTGCGCGTAGCGGAACTCGCTCGTGTCCGTGACCATCAGCGCGGGCACGCCGATCTTCCAGAACTGGGAGTGATCGGAGCGCGCGATGTCCCGCAGCGCACGCGGCGCCGCCATCCCCTCGCACGGCAGCGGCGAGCACGCGCGGAACGCGCCGACGCAGCGGCGCACGAGCTCGCGCGAGTCCCAGTCGCCGACGAACGCGAGGTAATCGGCGCGCGTCGAGTACCACAGGCCGAGCAGCGCGACCGGGAAGCGCTGCGTGTCCGGCGCGGTGTCGTACGCGCCGAGCATCTCGAGCGACAGCATGCCGCGCACCTCGGCGCCCTGTGCGGCGAGCGCGCGCGCGTGGAACGTGCTGCCCATCGCGGGCGCCGGCGTCTCCTCGTCGTCGAACGCGACCAGGCGCAGCCGCTCGTGGCGCTCCGGATGCGCGGCGAACTCCGGCGCGAGCCGCGCGCCGAGCTCGAGCAGCGCCGCGACGCCGCTCGCGTCGTCGTCGGCACCGGGGCTGTTCGCGACCGTGTCGTAGTGCGCCGACACGACCCACAGCGGTCCCGCGCTCGGCCCGAGTTCCGTCCACAGGTTGACGCCGCCGCCGTGCGCGCTCGCGTACGGCTCGCGGTGCACCGTCAAGCCGCTGCGGCGCCACGCCCATTCGATGTAGTCGCGCGCTTCGCCGAGGCTGCCGGGGCGCGAGCGGTGGCGCGGTCCGATGCGGCCCGCGAGCTCTTCGACGTGCGTGCGCAGCCGCGACTCGAGCGCGACGAGTTCGCCGCTCGGCGCCGGCAGTGGACCGCGGGCGCGCTTGCCCGGCATCTGGAGCGCGACGCACGACGCGAGCGCGAGCGACGCGATGGCAAGCGACGCAACCGCGCGCATCGCGTCGCCGTGCATCACTTCGCCTCGGCGGCGACGAAGCGGTGGATCCGGCCGTCGAAGCTGCACACGTACAGCTCGCCCCACGCGTCGACGCCGTAGCTCGCCGGTGCATCGACCTTCGGGAGCACGAGCGGCACGCGGTCCGCTTTCCCTTCCACGGGCCACGCCCACTGCCGACCGCTGACGTAGTCGCCGTAGACGTAGTGTCCGCGGAGCGCGGCGATCTTCGCCCCGCGGTAGACGAAGCCGCCCGTCACGCTCCAACCTTGATCGCGCGGGTAGAGGATCACCGGTTCGACGAGCTCGCCCGGCCCGCGCCGCGCGTCCGCGTCGTAGGCGCGCTTGCCTTCGCGCACGCGCCAACCGTAGTTGCCGCCGCGCACGATCACGTCGATCTCCTCTTCCGCGTTCTGCCCGACGTCGCCGCACCACAGCGCGCCGCCGTTCGGATCGAACGAGAAGCGCCACGGGTTGCGCAGTCCGAGCGCCCAGATCTCCGGTCGCGCACCGGCGCGATCGACGAACGGGTTGTCGCGCGGCACGAGATACGCGGGCGCATCGGCGGCCGGAGCCGTGGGCCCGACGTCGATGCGCAGGATCTTGCCGAGCCACGTCGACATCGACTGGCCGTTCTGCTGCGGATCACCGGCCGCGCCGCCGTCGCCGAGTCCCCAGTACAAGCAGCCGTCGGGGCCGAACACGATCTCGCCGCCGTTGTGGTTGCGATACGGCTGCTCGATCTCGGTGAGGATCCGCTCGCTCGACGCGTCGATCGCGCCGTCCTGCTTCGGCCAGCGGAACTCCGACAGCCGGCCCTTCTGCGCACCGCGCACCGAGTAGTGGACGAACACGCGGCCGTTGGCGGCGACGCCCGGATGGAACGCGAGGCCGAGCAGGCCTTCCTCGTTGCCGACGCGGCACGTGCGCGACGCGATGTCGAGCAGCTCGCGCGGCGCGCCGGCAACGCCTCGCGCGTCGAGCTCGAACGCGTGCGCGACACCGTGCTGCTCGGCGAGCACGTGCAGTCGCGGCGCGTCGGCCGCCGCGCCTTCCGCAGCGGGAACCGCGCCGAACCACAGCGGGCGCTGCCAGCGCGGCTGCTCGGGGAACGCGCGCTCGAGCCTGGCCAGCGCGGTTTCGTTCGGCGCCGCCGAAGTGAGCGGCGCCGCCAGCGCGAGCAGCGCCGCGCCGAGCGCGCGCGCGTTCACGCCACCGGGCGCACGGCGATGTCGCCGCGGATCACGAGCTGGCAACCCAGGCGCGCGTTCGTGTGATCCGTCGCCAGCGCGAGCGTGTCCTTCTCGTCCGTCGTGATCGGGTCGACGTTCGCGCCGCCCTCGACCAGCTCCAGCCGGCACACGCCGCAACTCCCGACCGTGCAGCCGAAGTCGTGCTTCGCCTTCTGCTGTTGGCAGAGGTCGAGGAACTTGGTCCCGACGGCGACGTCGTACGTCTTGCCGTCTACGAGGGTCTTCACTTTGGGCATGGTGGGGTGGGGCTTTGGAGCAGCGACTGTAGAGCGCGTCGGCGCGGCGCGCCAGCACGGAGGCGCGCGAGCGCGGTCGCCGTGAATTCCTTTCCGACGCGGCCGCGCGCGCGACGCGCGTCTCAAGGAAGCGACTCGATGCTCCGAAAACCCGGCCGAGACCCCGGCCGCATGCCCTCCACCGCCTCCAGCCTCGCGCTGCCCTCGGGCAGCGTGCTCGAGCTTTCGAGCGCGCGCGCCGAATGGCTCGCGGCGGGCGCCGAGCTCGACGTCGGCTGCGCGCCCGTGAACGAACGCGGCGCGCGCGCGCTCGCTCGCGCCGCGGTCGAGGCGCGCGGCGCGCACGCGGGCCGCGCAACCGAGTGCACGCTCGCGCTCGGCGCGGGACTCGTCGTCGTGCGCCTGCTGCGGCTGCCACAGCTCAAGCGCGCCGAGCTCGCGCTCGTGCTCGAGCGCAAGGCCGCCGCGTGGCTCGACGCACCGGTCGGCGATGTGCTGTACCAGGCCTCCGAGATGGGCGCGCTCGACGCGGACGAACCGAGCGGCGAGCGCACGTGGCTCGTGACCGCCGCGCGGCGCGGCGAGCTCGTCGCGCTGCGCCAGGAGCTGCGCCGCGCGGGTTTCGCGCCGCGGCGCATCGTGCCCGCGCAGCTCGCCGCGCTCGACTGCGCGCGCGCGGCGCTGC
>SCVU01000733.1 GCA_004296785.1 Planctomycetota bacterium | reverse complement strand
GCCCGACCTCGTGCTGGCCCGCGATGACGACGCGCACGTGCGCGAGGCCGAGGCGCGCGAGCGTCGCGCGTGCGCTCGCCTCGGCGAGCTCGGCGCGATTGTTTGTCTCGGACAGGTGCGCGAGCACGAGCGTGTGCAGCTCGGGCCCGGCCATCCACTCGAGCATCTGCGCGGCCTGCTCGTTCGACAGGTGGCCGTGGTCGCCGCGCACGCGCGCCTTCAGCGCCGCCGAGTACGGTCCGTCGTCGAGCATCTGCCGGTCGTGATTGAACTCGAGCAGCAACAGGTGCGCACCGCCGAGCGCGCGCGCGACGTCGCGATCGGGGCGGCCCATGTCGGTCAGCACGACCGCGCGGCGCGTGCCCGCGTCGCCGGCGTGGTCGATGCGGAACGCCAGCGTCGGGTGCGCGTCGTGCGGGAGCGCGACGCTCGTCAGCGCGAGGTCGCCCGCGAGCTCGCGCGTGCCGCCGACCGGCAGCGTCGAGAAGCGCACCGCGCGCGCGAGCGCCGGCTGGTTCATCAGCGCCTCGACGCAGTGCACGATCGCGCCGCTCTTCTTCGACAGCACGCCGGCCGAGTGCGCGTGGTCGAGGTGGCCGTGCGTGACCGCGAGGTGCTGCAGCGCGCGCACGCTCGTGCCGGCTTGCTCGAGGCGCTCGGCCATGTTGCGCGGGCCCAGGCCGGCGTCGACGAGCAGCGTGTGCGCGCCCGCGCGCACGAGCGTCGAGTTGCCGCCGCTGCCGCTGGAAAGGGTCTGGAGGTGCACGCTGGGAGTGGCCGGCGCGTGCCGGCGTCCGCTAAGGTTCGAGTTCGTGGCCCGCGCGCGCAAGCTCACGCTCGAAGACTACGCCGCGCAGCCGTGGCGCAACGGCCGCGGGCGCACGCTCGAGATCGCGCGCGCCGGCGGCGTCGACTTCGAGTGGCGCGTGTCGGCCGCCGGCGTCGCCGAGGACGGGCCGTTCTCGGCCTTCGACGGCTGCGAGCGCGTGCTCGTCGTGACCGCGGGCAACGGACTGGTGCTCGAGTTCGCCGGCGGGCGGCGCGAGCGCCTGCGTCCGCTGGAGCCGTTCGCGTTCGCCGGTGCGCCGCCGCCGAGCGCGCGGCTGGTGCGCGGCCCGGTCGAGGACCTCGGCGTGATCGCGCGCTCGGCGTCGTGGCGGCCGTCGATGCAGGCGCTGCGCCTCGGCCGGCGCGCGCTGCGCTGCGAGCTCTCGGCGGGGGAGCTCGCCCTCGTCCACGCGCTCGGCGCCGGGCTGCGCGCGCGCGTCAGCGGCGAGGAGGAGCCGTTCGAATGTGCGCCGCGCGACACGCTCGTGCTCGAGCAAGCGCGCGCGGGCGACGAGGTCGAGCTCACCGGTCAGTCGGACGCATCGATCTGCGTGTGGATCGCGCTCAAGCCCGCTTGAACGCAAGCCAGCCGAGCGCGCACAGCCCGAGCAGCGACAGCAGCGCGCCGATCCGCAGCGAGCCCGGCGCGTACTCGGTGTGCAGCGTCGAGTTGCCCGGCGGGATCGCGTACGCGCGGAACGCGTGGTTCGCGCGCAGCGTCGCGACCTCGGCGCCGTCGCGCGTCGCGCGCCAGCCCGGGTACCACTGCTCGCTGACCACGAGCCAGCCGCCCGAGCTGTCGCGGATCTCGAAGTCGAGGATGCCCGGCGCCGCCCGCTGCACGCGCACGTCGCCGGCGCGCCAGCCGGGTCCGCCCATGTCGCCGGCGGCGTCCGCCACGGAGCAGAGGAGCTCCGTCGACGGATCGAACTCGCCCGCGGCGACGCGCGAGAGCACCGTGAACTCGCTCGCCGCGATCGCGCGCGGCACGATGCGCGCGACCGGCATCGAGCCGCGGCGCTGGTACACGCACAGGCCCGGCCGCTCGGTCAGCGGCAGCAACCGGTCGTGGCGCGGCAGCGGCGCGCGCGACAGCACGCAGCGCACGCGCAGCAGGTCGAGCAGCGGGTGGTCGAGGTCGGCGAGATCCGTGAAGCGCGAGATGCCGGAGCGAAAGCGCGCGCGCGGATCCATCCGCTCGACGACCTCGACGTACCAGCGCGGCGTGAACGCGATGTACGCCGACAGATCGCTCGTGCCGTACGCGTGCAGCAGGTTCGGGCGCGCGAGCTGCTCGACGTCGGCCGCGCCGCCCGCGCTGTCGTCGTAGCGCAGCACGCGCCCATCCGCGCCGGCGGCCTCGGCGATGCGCGCGAGCGCGGTCGAGCTCGGGAACAGCGATGCGCGCCACAGCTCGCGCGGCGCGAGGTGCTGCGGCGCGATCGCGAGCGCCTCGGCGGCGATGAGCACGAGCAGCGGCGTCACGACCGCGTGCGCGGTGCTGCTGCGCCACAGGTACAGCACGGTCAGCGCGAACGCGCTGCCGATGCCCCACGCGGCGCCGGGTGCGGCCCACGTGTCGCCGCTGGTCGAGCCCGCGGCGCGCACGCTCGCCAGCAGCGCGGGCACGCACAGCGCGGCAACGTGCACCTGCCAGCGCGAGCCGCGCAGCCGCTGGAAGTGCGCGAGGCCGGCCAGCGCGAGCGCGGTGCCGATCAGCACGCACAGCCCGGCGCGCAGACCGTTCGCGGCCTCCAGCGCGGCTGCGGGGCTGACGACCGCGCGCACCTCCGACAGCGGCATCGCGTGGCGCTCGCCGAGCCAGCCCTCGACGCGCGCGATCAGCGCGGTCGGCTCGCAGTACCACCACGCGAGCAGCCCGGTGAATGCGAGCAGTGCGCCGCTCGCGCTGATCACGCGCCGCGCGCGCGCGTCGCCGTTCGCCCACGCATCCGCGCCGAGCGCCGCGAGCCACGGCCACGCGCACCAGGCGACCGCGAGCACGCGCGCCGGAGCGCCGACGTTGAGCCCGGGCAGTGCATAGAGCCAGCGCAGTCCGGGCCAGCCCTGCGCGAAGCCGAGCGCGCCGAGGGCGAGCAGCAGCGGGAACCACGCGCGGCGGCCGGAGCGCGCGATGCCGGCCAGCGCGAACGCCAGCGTCAGCGCGCCGATGAACGTCGTCCACTCGAGGCCGTTCGCCTGCATCGCGCGCTGCCAGTCCGAGCGCGCGGTCCACCACCACGCGCCGGGCGGCGCGGTGCCGGTCGGCGCATCGAGCGGCGAGCCGAACATCCCGCTCACGCACAGCCCTGCGCTCGTCGCGGGCGGCAGGCTCTCGAGCCACAGGCTCTCGCTCGTGCGCTGCTTGCGCAGCGAGTTCTGCGACGCCTCGAACGTCGGCGCGATCTGGATCGCCGCGAGCAGCGCGGCGGCGGCGAACGCGAGCAGCGCGACGCGCCACACGCGCGGGCGCGGGCGCTCGTCGGCCAGCGCGAGTCGCTCGGCCCACGGCGAGAGGCGCAGCAGCGCGTACAGCGCGGCCGCCGCGAGCACGAAGAACGCGACTTGCGGAAAGCCGGCGAGCAGCGGCAACGCGCCGCAGATCGCGAGCGCGGTCGCCGAGCGCGGCACGCTCTGCGCGATGCCCTCGATCGCCCACAGGCACCACGGCAGCCACAGCGCCGCGTCGACCTTCATCGGGTACTGCAGGTTCGTGAACCCGAAGCCGCCGGCCTCGTAGCACAGCGCGCCGATCGCGCACGCGGCGATCGACAGGCCGCGGCGCTCGAGGAACTTCCACATGCCGAGGCCGGCGAGGAACAGCGCGAGGATCGCGAGCGGCGCCGCGGCGAGCTCGGGCTCGATGCACAGCGCGAGCAGGTTCGGCGGGTACAGCGTTCCGGTGATCGCGGTCGCGAACAGCGGGATGCCCAGCGCCTGGCGCGGTTCCCACGTCGGCGATTCGCCGGACAAGAGGCGCTTGCGCAGCTCGATCTGGTCGGTCAGGCACGGGAAGATCCGGTCGCCGGTCCAGTAGCTCGCGTTGTGCCACGCGCTCGCCTGCGCGGAGGCGTACTCGGTCGCGAGCGGTTCGTAGCCGACCGGCGCCTGCGGCAGGAAGCGCGCGCCCGGCAGCAGCGACGGCAGCAGCAACAGCAGCGGCAGCGCGAGCAGCAGCACGTTGCGCCGCCACGGCGCGAGCGTGCGCGGCGTGCGCGCGGGCTCGCGGCGCGGCGCACCCGCCGCCTGCGTCGAGCTCTGCGTCGGCGTCTCCATGCGCGGCGCCACCGTAGCACTCGCGCACCGGCGGCGTCATGTAGAGTCTGCGGCGATGTCGCGCTCGCGCCGGATGCGGACAACGCTGCACGCCTGCATCGCCGTCGCGCTCTCGTGCGCCGGTTGCTCCGAGCGCGAGCGCACACCCGCGGCGCCCGGCGCGGGCGCCGCCACCGTCGAAGCCGTCGATGATTCGGCGGACATCGAGGCGCTGCTGCGCAGGCGCGCGCGCGACGCCGCGCACCCGCCGCAGCCGCTGCTGTCGCACCCGGGCTCGACGCTCGTGCGCGAGCGCTTGAGCGAGGCCGATGCGCGCCGCCTGTGTCCGCAGCTGTCGAACTCCGGCCTCGCGTACGAGCCGGACGGCTACTTCCGCCACGCGGCGCTGCGCCGCGTGAAGTTGCCATTCTCCGAGCTGCCGGGCGGCGTCTTCGAGCTCGTCACCGACTCGCGCGGGCTGCGCGAGGATCCGGACCACGTCGCGCCGGCCGGCGCGCTGCTCGCGATCGTCGCCGGCGATTCGCACGCCGACGGCGTCTGCCCGAACGCGCACTCGTTCGCGAACCTCGCCGAGGCGCGGCTGTCGGCGCGCGCGGGGCTGCCGCCGGTCGACGTGTGGAACGCCGCGGTCGGCGGGCAATCGTTCTTCC
>SCVU01000732.1 GCA_004296785.1 Planctomycetota bacterium | reverse complement strand
GCGAGAACGGATCGAACTTGTGGTCGTGGCACTGCGCGCACGCGAGCGTCGAGCCGAGCCACACCTGCGCGGTCGTGTTCGCGCGGTCGATGACCGCCGCGACGCGGAACTCCTCGTCGTCGGTGCCGCCTTCCTCGTTGGTCAGCGTGTTGCGGTGGAACCCGGTCGCGACGAGCTGCGCGCGCGTCGGGTCAGGCAGCAGATCGCCGGCGAGCTGCTCGAGCGTGAACCGATCGAACGGCATGTCCGCCGCGAACGCGTCGATCACCCAGTCGCGCCACGGCCAGATCGCGCGCGGCGCGTCCTTCTCGTAGCCGTTCGTATCGGCGTAGCGCGCGAGGTCGAGCCACCACTGCGCCATCCGCTCGCCGTAGCGCGGCCCCGTCGCCAGTCGCTCGAACGCCTGCTCGGTCGCCGCGTTCCAGTCGCGCGCGGCGGCCGCCTCGAACGCATCGAGCTCGGCGAGCGTCGGCGGGATCCCGCACAGATCGAGCGCCGCGCGGCGCAGCCACTCGCCCGCGCGCGCGCGCGGCGACGGCGCGAGCCCGCGCGCTTCGAGCGCGGCGAGCACGAACGCGTCGAGCGGTTGGCGCGCCCACGCGCGATCGCGCACGTCCGGCCGCGGCGGCTCGACCGGCGCGCGGTACGCCCAGTGCGTCGACAACGCATGCGCGCCGCCCGCGGAGTTCTCCGGCCACGCCGCGCCCGCCTCGATCCAGCGCCGCAGCACGTCGATCTCGTCCGGTGCGAGCGCCGCGCGCTCGAGCGGCATGCGCTCGTCGGCGTCGGTCGCGAGCACGCGCTGGAACAGCGGACTCTGCTCCGGGTCGCCCGCGACGAGCACCGCGCCGCGCCCGCGCACTTCCTCGAACAGCCGCGGCGTGCGCGCGTCGAGCCGCAGCGCGCCGCGCTGGCGCTGCTCGCCGTGGCAGTCGTAGCAGCGCGCGGCGAGGATCGGGCGCACGTCGCGCTCGAAGTCCGGCGCAGCCGCGCGCGCGCTCGCCGACGACTGCACGAGCGCGAGTACGGCCGCGGCGAACATCGCGGTCGATGGTACCTTGCGCCGATGCAGCGCTTCGGCTCCGTAATCGAATTGCGGCCCGACAAGGTCGACGAATACCGGCGCCTGCACGCGGCCGTGTGGCCCGGCGTGCTCGAGCGCTTGCGCCGGTCGAACGTGCGCAACTATTCGATCTACCTGCGCACGCTGCCGGACGGGCGCACGCTGCTGTTCAGCTACTACGAGTACGCCGGTGCCGACCACGCGCGCGACATGGCCGAGCTCGCGGCGGATCCCGAGACCCAGCGCTGGTGGCGCGCGACCGAGCCGTGCCAGGAACCGCTGCCGGACCGGCCCGCGGGGGCGTGGTGGGCGCCGATGGACGAGGTTTTCCACCTCGACTAGGCCTCCGCACGGCTGCGCGGAGTGACTCGGGCGGTGCGGCGGTATAGAAAGGGGCCTCGAGTCCCCACGGCCATGCGCATGAACCCTATCCGCTCCCTGACTGCTCCCGCCGGTCGCGCGCTGCGCGCCGGATTCACGCTGATCGAGATGATGGCCGTGCTGCTCATCATCGGGATCCTGATGTACTTCCTGTTGCCGACCGTGCAGGACGCGATCCAGCAGAGCAAGGTCGTCGCCTGCCAGGCGAACATGAAGAACATCTATACGGGGATCCAGGCGTACGAGATGAAGTTCAAGCACCTGCCCGACCGCGGCGGCGTGCAGTTCTCCGCGCTGCTGATCACGCGCGGCGCGTGGGAGAACACGAAGACGAACGCGCAGCGGCTGACGTGCCCCGCGGTCGACACCAACGGTCTGCCCGGCCTGATGGGCAAGGACGAGACCGAGTGGTTCACGGACATCGAGGCCGTCGACGGCTCGTACTCGGCGTATGCCGGACGCGATCTCAAGGCGTATCCGCTGCGCCGGCTGTCGGGCAAGGAGCCGCTCGTGTGCGACGACAACGACGCGACCGAGGGCAACCACCCGACGACGACGAACGTGCTGATGGGGGACGGCAGCGTCGACGCGCTCGAGCTCAAGCTGTACGAGGAGAAGGGCGTCGTGCCGAAGGACTCGGCGCGGCTCGCGGTCGGCCCCGACGCCGAGGTCGAAGTGCTGCGCAAGTTCACGCTGAACTGAGCGCGGTCGGGGGACGCGCGGCGCCGGCGCCGCGGTCTTCTAGTTCCGCGCTGCGCGTGCCGATAAGCTCGGCCGGCTCATGAACGTGCTCGCCCTGCTCCGCGCGATGCGTCCGCAGCAGTGGTCGAAGAACGCCTTCGTGCTGGCGGCGCTCGCGTTCGCCTGGGGCGATCGCACGCTCGTCCCGCCGGTCGGCAACGCCGAGGCGCTGCGCGTGTTGTGCGCGTTCGCGGCGTTCTGCTGCGCGGCGAGCGCGATCTACCTCGTCAACGACGTGCTCGACGCCGAGCAGGATCGCCTGCACCCCGAGAAGCGCACGCGCCCGATCGCCAGCGGCGCGCTCGCGGTCCCGGTCGCGCTGGGCGCGGCCGTCGCGCTCGTCGCCGGCGCGCTGCTGCTCGCGCACCGCGCGAGCGGCGCGGGCTGGGACGTCGCCTGGGTCGTCGGCGCGTACACGCTGCTGAACCTCGCGTACTCGCTGAAGCTGAAGCACGTCGCGCTGCTCGACGTGTTCTGCATCGCGCTCGGCTTCCTGCTGCGCGTGATCGCCGGCGGGCTCGCGAGCGGCGCGCCGGTCTCGCACTGGCTGCTGCTGTGCACGCTGTTCCTCGCGCTGTTCCTCGCGCTCAACAAGCGCCGCGCCGAGCTCGCGCTGCTCGGCGACGGCGGCGCGAGCCACCGCGCCGCGCTCGGCGCGTACACGCTCGGCTTCCTCGACCAGATGGTGACGGTGCTCGCCGCGGCGACGCTCGTCTGCTACGCGCTGTACACGGTCGATCCGCAGACGAGCGCGAAGTTCGGCGGCCACGCGCGCCTCTTGTGGACCGTGCCGTGCGTCGTGTTCGGCCTCGCGCGCTACATGCTGCTCGTGCAGAGCGGTCGCGCCGGCGGCAATCCGACGCGGATCTTCCTGGGCTCCGATCCGCTGTTCCTCGCGAACACGCTGCTGTGGGCCGGGCTCGTGTACTGGGCGATCAGGGCCTGAGCGCGCGTCGCGCTGCCGCGCGCAACTCGGGCGAGCTCGCCGACTGCGCGCGCCGCTCGAGTTCCGCGCGCGCACGCGCATCGTCGATCGATCCGAGCGCCGCGGCGGCGGCGCTGGCGACGGTCGGATCGTCGAGCGCGAGCAGCAATGCGTCCAGCGCGCCGCTCGCGCGGCCCTTCATCCGCTCGAGGCACTGCGCGGCGTGGACGCGCACGTAGCGGTTCGGATCGGCGAGCGCCGCCGCGAGCGGGGCCGCAGCGCGACCGTCCATGCTCGCGAGCACGTGGCGCGCGTCGTCGACGTAGCGCAGCTGCCACGCGGCCAGCATCGCGATGCGCCGCAGCAGTTCGAGTTCGAGCCGCGGCTCGAGCGCTCGTTCGACGCGCAGCGCACCGTTCGTCCACGCCGCGTGCAGCCCCGCCGCATCCGCGCGCCCGGCGCGGCGCGCGCACTCGGCGAGCGCTTCGAGCGCGCGCGCGCCGAGCTCCGGCCGCGCCGGCGCCGCGGCGATCACGTCGAGCGCGGCGATCCCGCCGTAGTTGTCGCGCGCGGCCAGCGCGCGCGCGAGTTCGATCGCCGTCTCGTGGTCGACCTCGTACTTGAGGCGCAGCGCCAGGCGCGGCACGATCCACTCGTCGCGCGCGTCCTGGGCGAGCGCGTGCGCCGCGCGCGCGCGCACGACGGGCTCCAGGCAGCGCTCGGCGATCGCGAGGAGCGCGGCGCTGCGCCACGGCCCCGCGCGCTCGGCGAGCGCGCCGATCAGCGCGTCGAGCGCGGCGGGTTCGAGCTCGCCGCGCCAGATCCGCAGCTCGAGCCACGCCCAAGCGGGCTCCTCGAGCGCGGCGAGATCGGCGAGCGCGAGCGTGCGCAGCTTGCCGACCGACGCGAGCGACGCGACGAGGCCGTCCTGCAGTTCGAGCAGCGCCGCATCCGGCGCCGCGGGCGTCGCGAGCCCGACCCATTCGTCGCGCAACTGGCCGCCGACGACGAGCACCGGCACGCTCGACTCCGGATCCTCGCGCGCGGGCACGCGCGGCGCGGGGCAGCCGAGCTCCTTCGCGAGCGCGTCGATGCGCGCCGCGCAGCTGTCGTGGTACGCGGGCGCCGCTGCCGCCGCCGGCTTCGGCGGCGCGGCCGGCGTTCGATCGCGACACGCGCTCGCGAGCAGCGCGAGTGCGATCGCGGCGGCGCTGCACGCGCGCAACGTCACGGCTTGCGGACCTCGACGCGGTGCACGAGCCGCGCTTCGGCGTCGGGATCGGGAGCCGCCGGGTCGAGCCAGTACGGCGTGCGCTTGTAGAAGAGCGCGACCTCGATCGCGTCGACGCCGGGCTCGAACGGGATCGCGAACTCGCGCCGTTCTCCTGCGGGAAGCGTCGTGTCCGTGAGCCCGGTCTCGTGCCGATACGGCGCGCGCATCCGGTGTACGTGTCGCCACGCTGCGACCGGCGCGCCGGCCTCGGTCGCGAGCGGCCGCCAGAACACGTCGCCGGCGCGCGAGCGCTCGTCGGTCGGGAAGTTGTGGCCGGCGCCGACGTTCGCGACGACGACGGTCCAGTGATCGGCGTCGCGGCGCGCCTCGAGCGCGATCGCCGACTGCACGAGCGCCAGCGCGCCGCCGCCCGGCATCGCGTGGCTGCGCTTGCCGGTCGCCGGATCGACGGGCATGTGGCAATCGATGCAGGTCTTGCCCTCGGCGCCGAAGCGGCTCGCGCGCCACTGTCCGACCGTGCCGTGCTGATCGTGACACGCGCCGCAGTGCTCGGGCGCCGAGAGTTCCGCGCGCATCCGCGGCGCGCACGGCGCGGCGCCGTCGCGCTTGGCGGCGACGCCGCCGCCCGCGGCGGCCGGGAGTCCGTGGCAGGCGATGCAGTCGACGCCGAGCTCGCGGTCGGTCTCGCGCGGCAGCACGCGCTGTCCGATGCCGGTCTCGAACACCGGCAGCGGCGCGTGGCAGTCGAGGCAGTCCTGGTTCGCGAAGTCGTTCGACAGCCGGCGGACCTCGGGGTCGGTGAATGCCAGCGCGTGCGGCGAGCCGGCCCACTCGGCCTGCACGTCGGCGTGGCAGGCCGCGCACGCGCGCGAGCCGTGCGCGTTCGCCGCGGAGGTCGGCGCATCCTCGCCCGCGGGCGCCGCGTCGCGCTCGGGGATGAAGAACGAGCCGACGAGCAGCAGCGTCGCGGCACCCGCGACCGCGAGCGCGATCGTGCGTTGGGAGGCGCTCATGCGGTGTTCCTCCGCAGCGGCTCGTCGGCGCACAGCCGGCCCTGATCGAGCGTGAAGCGGTGCGTCGCAAGTCCGCGCACCTCGTCGGGATCGTGCGTGACGTGCAGCGCGGTGAAGCCGAGCTCGCGGTGCAGCCGCGCCAGTCGCTCGGCGAGCGCGCCGCGCAGCCGCGCGTCGAGCGGGCCGAGCGGCTCGTCGAGCAGCAGCAGCCGCGGCCGTCCGACCAGCGCGCGCGCGAGCGCGAGCCGCTGTGCCTCGCCGCCCGACAGCGTGTGCGGCGCGGAGTGCGCGTGCGCGTCGAGCTCGACGAGCTCGAGCATCCGCTGCGCGCGCTCGCGGCGCTCGCCCTTCGCGGCGTTCTGCGCCGACAGCGCGAACTCGAGCTGCGCGAGGCAGTCGAGGTGCGGCCACAGCGCGCCGCCCTGGAACACGAAGCCGATGCCGCGCCGGTGCGGCGGGACGAGCAGGCGCGGACCGTCGCTGACCACGCGCCCGTCGATCTCGATGCGGCCCGCGCTCGGCTCGACGAGCCCGGCGATCGCGCGCAGCAGCGTCGTCTTGCCCGAACCGGACGGCCCGCACAGCAGCGCGTACGCACCGGTCTCGAGCGCGAGGTCGACGTCCTCGATCAGGCGCCGCGATCCGCGCACGACGCCGAGCCCGCGCGTCTGCAATGCGTGCGTCATGCTTGCTCCAGTCTGCGCGGCCCGCGCGCCAGCGCCCACACGCCGAAAGGTAGCACGATGCTCGCCGCGAGCAGCAGCGCGAGCGCGGCCACGTAGCCGTCGCGCGCGAAGTGCACGCCGTTGTACAGGCGCACGATGGCCGTCGAGTTCAGCGCCGGCACGAGCACTGCGATGTCGAGCTCGCGCACCGCGCACGCGTAGACCGCGAGCGCCGCGAGCACGCACGCGCCGGCCGCCATCGGCGCGACGATGCGCACCATCCGGTGCAGCGGGCTCGCGCCCGCCATCGCGGCCGCCTCCTCGAGCGCCGGATCCTGGCGCGCGAAGGCGACGCCGAGCACGAGCACGCACAGCGGGAGGAAGCGGCCGGTCAGCACGGCGACCGCCGGGACCGACGTCGCGTACAGCGAGCTCAGCCAGTCGGAGTTCCACAGCAGGATCGCCGCGATGCCGACCACGCAGCCCGGCAGCGCGAGCGGCAGCAGCGCGGCGAACTCGAGCGCGCGCGCCCACGCGCGCTCGCGGTGCCGCGCGATCGCGTGCGCGATCACGAAGGCCGGGGCGAGCCCGACGAGCGCCGCGAGCGTCCCGTAGCCGACGCTGCGGCGCAGATCGGCGCGCGCGCGCGTGAAGGCCGCGCCGAACGAGCGGCGCAGCTCGGTCCCGCGCTCGGCGAGCGTGCGCGGCGCGGCGCGCGCGACGGCCGGCGCGGAGCTCGCGAGCCCGGGAGCGGGCGCGCTGCTCGCCGC
>SCVU01000096.1 GCA_004296785.1 Planctomycetota bacterium | reverse complement strand
AGCGCGTGACGCGCCTGGCGCGCATGGACGCCGTGTTCTTCACGAACAGCGGCACCGAGGCGAACGAGGCGGCGCTCAAGCTCGCGCGCAAGCACCAGCGCGTGCTCGGTCACCCCGAACGCACCGGTTTCGTCGCGCTCGAGGGCTCGTTCCACGGCCGCACGATGGGCGCGCTGTCCGTCACGCACACCGCGAAGTACCGCGAGCCGTTCGAACCGCTCGTGCCGGGCGTCGCGTTCGTGCCCGCCGGCGACGCGGCCGCGCTCGAGCGCGCGCTCGTCGAGCAGCGGCCCGCGGCGCTGATCCTCGAGCCGATCCAGGGCGAGAGCGGCGTGCAGGACCTCGACTTCGCGTACCTGCGCGCGGCGCGCGAGCTCGCGACGAAGACCGGCACCGTGCTGATCTTCGACGAGGTGCAATCGGGCTCGGGCCGCAGCGGCACGTTCCTCGTCGCCGAGCAGGCCGGCGTCGCGCCCGACGTCGTCACGCTCGCCAAGGCGATCGCCGCGGGCCTGCCGATGGGCATGTGCCTCGCGTCGAGCGCGCTCGCGAACACGCTGCAGCCGGGCGACCACGGCTCGACCTTCGCCGGCGGCCCGCTGGCGTGCCGCGGCGCGCTCGTGTTCCTGCGCGAGCTCGAGGAAGGCGGCCTGCAGCACGCGGTGCGCGAGCGCGGCGCACAACTGCGCGCCGGGCTCGAAGCGCTGGCGCGCGAGTTCCCCGTGATCGTCGAGCTGCGCGGCCGCGGCCTGATCCAAGGCGTGCGCATGGCGCGCGGCGCCGACGAGCTCAAGGCCGCGCTGTACGCGCGCGGCCTGATCGTCAACGTCACCGGCGGCGACGTGATCCGCCTGCTCCCCCCGTACGTGATCCGCGCGGAGGAGATCCAGCGCGGCCTCGGACTCCTGCGCGAAGCCCTCGCCAGCCTCTGACCCACCACACCAAGATGAAGAAGCACGACTTCGGCACCCTGCCCGTCAAGGACCTCGTCTCGATCTCGCAGCTCGGCGTCGGCGACATCGCGACGATCTTTTCCGCCGCGACCGAGCTCAAGCGCAACCGCTACAAGCACGACGCGCTGCTGCGCGGCCGGCGCCTGGCGATGATCTTCGAGAAGGAATCGCTGCGCACGCGCTTCACGTTCGACGTCGGCATCCAGGACCTCGGCGGATCGGCCGTGTTCCTCGACCACCGCGACGCGCGCCTCGGTTCGCGCGAGTCGATCAAGGACATGGCGAAGAACCTCGAGCGCTGGGTGCACGGCATCGTCGCGCGCACGTTCAAGCACAAGCACGTCGAGGAGCTCGCCGCGAACTGCTCGATCCCGGTCGTCAACGGCCTGTCGGACTTCCTGCACCCGTGCCAGGGGCTGACGGACTTCTTCACGCTCTCCGAGAAGCTCGGCGACGTGCGCGGCAAGAAGATCGCGTACGTCGGCGACGGCAACAACACGTGCCACTCGCTTCTGCAGGTCGCGTCGAAGCTCGGCTGCCACATCAGCGTCGGCACGCCCGAGGGCTACGAGCCGAACTCGCGCATCGTCAGCGAGGCGATGCTCTCGTCGCGCGAGAGCGGCTCGCTGGTCGAGATCACGAACGACGCCGAAGCCGCCGTCGCCGGCGCCGATGCGGTCTACACCGACGTGTGGGCATCGATGGGCCAGGAGGACGAGCGCGAAGAGCGCGCCGCGATCTTCCTCGACTACCAAGTCGACGAGGACCTGATGGCGCGCGCGAAGCCGAACGCGCTGTTCATGCACTGCCTGCCCGCGCACCGCGGTCACGAGGTCAGCGCCGGCGTCATGGATGGCGCGAACTCGATCGTCTACGACATCGCCGAGAACCGCCTGCACGTGCAGAAGGCGATCCTCGTGCTGCTGATGGGCAAGCCCGCGCTCGTGCCCGTCGGCGTCTAGCTCCCCCTCCACCACGACAGACAACGCAAAGTCCCACCATGCCCGCGAAGAACAAGGTCGTGCTCGCCTACTCCGGCGGTCTCGACACGTCGATCATCATCCCCTGGCTGAAGGAGAACCACGGACTCGAGGTCCACGCGCTCGCGGGCGACGTCGGCCAGGGGCCCGACGAGCTCGCCGGCCTCGAGAAGAAGGCGCTCGCGACCGGCGCGGCCTCGTGCAAGGTCGTCGACTTGCGCCGCGAGTTCCTGACCGAGTACGTGTGGCCGTGCCTGCGCGCGCTGACCGTGTATGAGGGCCGCTACCTGCTCGGCACGTCGATGGCGCGGCCGATCCTCGCCAAGGCGCAGGTCGAGCACGCGCGCGCGATCGGCGCGACGCACGTCGCGCACGGCTGCACCGGCAAGGGCAACGACCAGGTGCGCTTCGAGCTCACGTACATGGCGCTCGCGCCCGACCTGAAGCTCGTCGCGCCGTGGCGCGAGTGGGACATCCGCTCGCGCGAGGACGCGATCGACTACG
>SCVU01000731.1 GCA_004296785.1 Planctomycetota bacterium | reverse complement strand
CGCCTCGACAGCGGCGAGCGCGAGCGGTCCGTGCAGGTGATCCGGCGTCGCGATCACGACCGCGTCGAGGCGCGCCTCGTCGAGCATCTTGCGCCAGCTCGTGTAGCGGCCGGGCTTTCCGCCGCGCGCGGCGACCGCGGCGTGCGCCTGGTCGAGGTTGTCCTCGAACGCGTCGCACACCGCGACGACCGCCGCGCCGGCGATCGGCTCGACGACCGTGCCCTTGCGATGCGCGTAGACCGGGTTGTCGACCGCGTAGCCGAGCGCCCACAGGTGATCCTGTCCGCGCGCGCCGGTGCCGATCACGCCGATGCGCAGCGCGTCGTTCGGGCTCGGCGCGTCTTGCGTGCGGCCGTAGCCGACCGCGGGCACCGCGCGCGCGACGCGCGCCGCCGCGAGCGCCGCGGCGGATGCGGCCGCGCCGCGCAGCAGTTGGCGCCGGCGCAGCGGAGTCGGAGGAGCGTGCGGATCCACGGGCGCGCCCACTCTACCGTTCGGCTACTTCGCCGGCTTGCGGCCGGGCAGGCCCTTGGCGAACCACGCGCTCAACTCGGTGCGCACGTCATTGCCCGCGCGCTTGTGCAGCAGTCGCAGCTGCTCGTCCTTCGGCAACTCGAAGTCGCGCGCGAGCGTCCACGTGCCGTCTTCCAGCTCGACGCGCCCCTTGACGAGCCGCGCCGTGCGCAGATCCGCGAGCAGCAGCGACAGCGCGCCCGGCTTCTGCGACGCGAGGTAGCCGACGCAGCCCCACGCGATCTCGGCGCTCGCGCTGTCGAAGCCGCCGCGCACGAGGCCGAACAGCTCGCTCGCTTCCAGCGCCTCCTTCTTGCGCGCCTTGAATGCTGCGGCGAGGTTCTTGTCCCAGCCGGTGTGCTCGCCGACGCCGACGAAGCCGTCGCGGTAGGGGAAGCAGTACACGCCGCCGATCTGCTCCATCTCGACGTTCCACGCGAGCCCGACCGTCAGCCACCACGGCTGCGGACCGAAGCGGCGCATCAACAGGAGTTGCGCGACGCGGTGCACGAGCTCGGCCTCGGGCGACCACTCCTCCATGCCGGGCGCGCCGGTCGAGATCCACGCGGCGCACAGCGGCTCGGGCAGCACGAAGCCGCGATGCGCGAGCGCGTCGCTCTGCCAGCCCTCGAGACCATCGCCGAGCTTGACCGCGGCGCGCACGACGGCCTCGTAGTCGTCGACCGTGCGCGCTTTGAGCAGCACCGCCGTCGCGCGATCGCAGGCCGGGAAATCGGCGGGGGACAGGCCCTCCGGCAGAGCGGACGGCGGCTCGCCGATCGCCTCCTTGAGGCCGGGCGGGAACGCGCCGGGCATCGTCGCGCGATCGGGCAGCGGCGCGAGCCGCTCGAAGATCTTCGCGGCCGCGTCGATGCGCGTGAGATCGCTGGCCGCGCTCGACTGCTGCTTCGGATACGCGAGCAACAGGTGCTGGTCGCCGGTCAGCTCGAGCTTGTAGCCGTGCTCGTGCGCCCACGCGCTCCACTGCTTCCACGCGTCGCGCGCGCCGCTCGCGAGTTCGGCGGGCAGCTTGTCGGCCGCGTACGCCTTGCCCTGCCAGCGCAGGTCGACTCGCTTGGGCGGCTTCGCCTGCGCGACGACGGCGCCGCAACAGACGAGCGCGGCGCACAGCGCGCGCATGCGGGCGTGAGAACGGAACCAGTCCTGCATCGTCGACTCCTGCCGTGTCGTCGTCCTGCCATGGACGACGTGGACCGAGTATCGCTCGGCCCGGTGTCGGGCTACAAGCGCGCGTGCCGCGAGCTACTTGCTCCCGCGGAACAACACGGCTCCGTCGACGAGCGTCGCGACGCAGTGCGTCGCGTACTCGAACGGATCGCCGTCCCACAGCGCGAGGTCGGCGTCCTTGCCGACCTCGAGCGAGCCGATGCGCGCGTCGAGGCCGAGGATCCGCGCCGCGTCGAGCGTGATCGCGCGCAGCGCGTCCTCGAACGCGAGGCCCTGCTTGCAGGCGATCGCCGCCTCGAACAGCGGCACGCGCACCTTCGGCACGTAGCCCTCGTGCCCGGTCTCGAGCGCGAACGCGATCCCGGCCTTGCGCAGCTCGCTCGCCGTCGCCATCGACAGGTTCTCGAGCTCGCCGCCCGGCCGCGACATCGTCGCGTGCAGCAGGATCGGCACGTTGGCCGCCTTCAGCTCGGCGATCCGCAGGTACGCCTCGGCCGCGCCCTCGAGCACGAGCTTGAACCCGAACTCCTCGCGCAGGCGCAGCGCGAGGTCGATGTCCTTCGCGCGCTGCGCGCACACGAGCAGCGGCAGCTTGCCGTCGAGCACGTCGACGAGCGCTTCCAGTCGCAGGTCGCGATCGGGCGCCTTGCCCGCCTCGGCCGCCGCGCGCTTGTCGCGCAGCTCGCGCGCCTTGACGAGCTCCTGGCGCAGCAGCGCGACCGCCTTCGAGCGCGTGCCCGGCGTCTTGCCCGGCGCGACGCCGGTCGACGCGTCGCCGAGCGTGCACGAGACCATCGCCGCCGGCACGAGCACCGCTTGATCGACGGTCGCGCCGCGCAGCTTCGCGACCAGCGTCTGCCCGCTGATCAGCGCCAGCGGCGCATGACCCGCGTGCACGGTCGTCGTGCCGAGCGAGCGCAAATGCTCGAGCAGCGGCTCGCGCGCGTCGTACGCGTCGATCGCGCGCAGCTCCGGCTGCAGCGCCGCCGACGCGTCGAGCTGCTCCTGGTCGTGGCGCGTGTTCAGTATCCCGGTCAGACCGGCGGTCGTGCGCGCGTCGATCAGTCCCGGCGTGACGACGGCGGCGTCGAGCACCTGCCAACCGGCCGGGATCGGCGTCGCCGCCGCTTTCCCGACCGCGCGGATCTTCCCGTCCTCGACGAGCACGACGGCGTCGTCGATCGGCGCGCCGGCGAGCGTCCACGCCTTCTTCGCGCGCACCGCGAGCTGTGCGGCGCCGACATCGGCCGCGAACACCGCGAGCGCGAGCGCCGCGAACCTGTGCACGATCCGAGTGCTCATCGCTCGTCCTCCGCGTGGCGCTCGCCGCAGCAGTCGTGCAGCACGCGCGCGTTGCCGGCGCCGTAGCCGCCGACCGCCCACAGCTTGTCGCGTGGATCGCCGCGGTCGAACACCTTCGCGCCCTCGATCCACGTCTGCTCGACGTGCGTGTACACCGACAGCGGATCGCCGTCGAGCACGACGAAGTCGGCGTCCTTGCCGCTCTCGAGCGAACCGACGCGCGCCTCGAGCTCGAGCTGGCGCGCGCCCTCGAGCGTCAGCGCCTCGAGCGCTTTCTCGCGCGACAGTCCGCCGCGCACCGCCATTCCCGCGCAGCGCAGGAACAGCCGCGAATCGTTGATCCAGTCGTCGGTGTGGATCGACACGCGTCCGCCGGCCGCGACGACGGCGGCGGGCGAGCCCCAGTTGAGATCGCGCGCCTCGAGCTTGCCGCCCGGGCAGTCGACGAGGATCAGCGAGCACGGCGCGCCGGCCGCCGCGATCTCGCTCGCGACCTTCCACGCATCGGTCACGTGGTGCAGCACGACCTTGAACCCGAATTCCTTCTGCAGCCGCAGCACCGTCAGCACGTCGTCGTGCCGGTGCGTGTGGTGGTGGACGATGCGCTTGCCGCGCAGCACCTCGAGCAGCGCCTCCATGCCGAGGTCGCGCGCGGGTCGCTTCGACGCGTCGGCGCCGGCTTCGTTGAGCTTGCGCTCGTACTCCTGCGCCGCGATGAACTTCTCGCGCACGAGCGCCGCCGACTTGGCGCGCGTGCCGGGGAACGGCGGCTCGCCGCGCGAGTTCGTGCCGTTCGCCATCTTCATGCCGCCCGCGATCGCGCCGTCGGGCCAGCGGATCGCCAGATCTTCGACCGAGTTCGCGTCCTTGAGCTTGAAGTACAGCGTCTGCCCGCCGAGCAGGTGGCCCGAGCCCGGCATCACGTTGCACGTCGTGATGCCGCCGGCCTGCGCGCGCTGCAGCGACGGCGCGCGCACGTCGAACGAGTCGAGGATGCGCGCGTCGGGCTGGATCGGCGCGCTCTCGTCGGCGCCGCTGGCTTCGCCGATGTGGCTGTGCGTGTCGACGAGCCCCGGCATCAACCACTTGCCCGACACGTCGTGCACGAGCGCGCCGCTCGGCACCGAAACCTTGTCGGCCGCGCCGACAGCCTCGATGCGCGCGCCGCGCACGACGAGCACGCCGCGCTCGATCGGCGGGCCGGAGATCGGGAGGATGCGCGCGCCGACGAACGCGTGGACTTCGTCGGCCGCGGTCGCGCGCGCGGCGAGCGAGAGGAGCAGGGTGACCAGCATGGGCCGCCAAGCTAGCGCACGCACAGCCGATCGCAGCACGTCAAACGCGAGTCGAACGCGCGTACGGTGCCTGGATCGTTTTTGTTGCATTCGCGCGCCGCGCTCCGCGCGCGCGCGAATGCAACAAAAACGATCCAGGCACCGTACGCGCGCGTTCGCTCACCGCTTCGCGAGCGGCCCTTCGCCGAGCACCGGGTAGAACTCGGTCCACGGCCCGACCTCGTCGCGATAGCGCTGCGCCATCACGCGCGCGGCCTGGCGCAGGTGCGAGAGGTCGTGCACGACCCACGAGGCGAGCAGCTGTCGCAGCGTGACCGCGCCGAGGATCGGATGCCTGCCGCGCAAGTCGAGCGGCGCGGCATCCGCCGACGGCACGAGCGCGCGCAGCGCGGCGAGCGACTCCGCGCGCCGCTGCTCGAACAGCGCGAGCAGCTCCGCCAGCGTCCGATCGCCGTGCAACCGCCGCTGCGCGAAGCGGTCGTAGCGCTCGAACGGCACGCTCTCGCCGTGCTCGAGGATGCGCCGCGTGCGCGGGACCCAATCGGTTTCCTCGCCGTGCACGAAGTGCCCGACGATCTCGAGCGGCGAGTACGTCGCCGCGCCTTCGTCCGCGCGCAGCCAGCCGCTCGGCAACCCGTCGAACCACGCGCGCAGCACGCGCGGCGTCCGCTCGAGCAGCGCGACGGCCTCCCCGAGCGCGAACCCGGCCGCCGGCTGCTCGACCTCGCGGCGCAGCGCGAGCAGGAACTCCCACCAGCCCTGCACGAAGTCGCTCCAGTCGACCTCGCGCTCGAAGCCGGAGTGTTCGAGCGCGACGCGCGTGCCGCCGGGCCGCGCTTCGAGCGTCCACGCGACGCGCTGATCGCGCACCGTCGGATCGCCGCGCCAGTCAGGCCAGTCGTAGGCGAGCGCGCGCTCCACTTGCCACTCGAGGATGCGCCGCGGACCGCCGTGCACGTCGCGCGCGCCGACCTTGTACGCCCAGCCGTACGAGATCGCGCCGTCCGCGCGCGGCTCGATCGACGCCTTGCTCGCGATCCAACGCTCGAGCCGCGCGGGCTCGGTCAGCGCGGACCACACCGCGCTCGGCGGTGCTTCGATCGCGAGCGCGAGCTGGATCGGCCGCGCAGAGGGCAGCGGCGCACGCCCGCCCGTGACGAGCGGCGCACCCTCGCTGATCTCCGCGTTCACGGCGCTCGCCTCGCCCGCAGGGAGCGCCTCGCTCGCAGCGCTCGCCTCGCTCCCGTGTGTCTGGCCGTCGAGTCGTGGCAACGCGATGTCGACGCCGTGTCGCAGATGTGCGCCGAGGTTGCCGAGCGCGAGGCGCCAGAAGTCGTCGAGCCAGTCCGCGGCGCGCGGAACGGCGAGCTCGCGCGCCAGCGTGTGCACGACACGGATGCGCGTGCTCGAACCATCGGGCGTGAGTGCGATCTCGACACGCGACGGGACGCCAAGCACGGTCCAGTCGAACGCGGGGCCGCGGGCGTCGTCCGCCTGCGCGCTCAGTTCCGGCGGGGCTTGCGGCCACCAAGCCTTCCGCTCGCCAGCTGTGACGACGACTCGTTCGAGCTCGGTCGGCGGCGCGAGGACGCTCGCCTCGAATCGGTGCTCGGGTGGCATGCACCCGAGAGTAGCGGAGGTGCCGCTCGCGACGCAGCCGGCTCGCAGTCCCTCCTGCTAGATTGAGGTCGCCATGCTGAAAGAGGAGCAAGGGGAGCGTCGGCACCAGGCTCGGCCGCACCACTACGCCTTCGCACACGTCGCGCTCCGCGATGCCTTCTTTCAGGATCCACAAGCGTTCGTCGTCGCGTTGACGCACCGCGGTACCGAGTTGCTGAACGAGATCTGGGACGACGTCGGAGACCGGGTGGGCGCAGTCGAGGGCGCGGCGGCGCGCTTGCCCTCGCAAGGGCTCGCGTGCTCGATCCGTTCCCTCGACGATGACACTCTCGCGGCGATCGTGTCGCTCCCGACGCCCGAAGCACCCGCCGAGGCGCATCTCGTCGGGCTCGTGCTGCGCCTGCCGTCGAAGAAACTCTGGGGACTGTTCGGCAAGCGAGGAAAGGGACTGGCCCGGTGTCTCACACTCGAGCGCGGGAGCGACGAAGGCAGCGTGCGCACGGTGCTCTGCGAATGGACCACCGACAGTCACCTGAACTACGACACCGGCCCTGAAGCGACCGTCGACGCTTTCGCGCGCAAGCTCGCGGAGTTGATGAATCGCTGATGAGACCGGAGCGATTCCGCCACGCGCAGCCGCGGACCTCGCGCGCCCCGATCTCGCCGCTGAGGTCAGCGTCTTGATGAGCTTCGTGCACGCGCTCGTCTCGCCGCCGCTGTGCCTGCTGATCGTGGCACTGGTCGGCGCGTTCGCGTGGAAGCGTCGGCCGAAGCTCGCGCGCGTGCTCGTGTTCGGCTCCGCGGCGCTGCTCGCCGCGCTTGCGACGCCGGCGGTCGGCACCACACTGCTGCGCAGCCTCGAGCAGTACCCGCCGCTGCCCGCGCCCGACCCCAGGTTCGATTCGGCGGACATTTCGAACGCCGCGCAGCCCGACGCGATCTCGCAGTCGTCACACGCGAGCGCGCTCCCGCCCGCCGACGCGATCGTCGTGCTCGGCGCGGAGAGCGAGGCGTACGCGCCCGAGTACGGCGGCGCGACGCTCGGCGCGTTCTCGCTCGAGCGCACGCGCTACGCGGCCGCGCTGGCGCGGCGCACGCAGCTCCCCGTGCTGTGCAGCGGCCGCGCCGCGCGCGACGGCGAGCGGTCGGTCGCCGATCTGATGTCCGACGCGCTCGGCGAGTGGGGGATCCAGGCGCGCTGGATCGAGCCGTGCTCGACGAACACGCGCGAGAACGCGCAGCGTTCCTCCGCGTTCCTGCTCCAGGCGGATGTCCGCCGAATCATGCTCGTCTCGCACGCGTGGCACCTCGCGCGCGCGGTGCCGGAGTTCGAGCGGCTCGGATTCGAGGTCGTGCCCGCGCCGACCGCGTTCGCCGGCGGCACGCCGTTGAACGTGCTCGACTTCCTGCCGTCCGCTAAGGGTCTGCGCCGCAGCCAGCTCGCGCTGCACGAGTGGCTCGGCCGCGCGTGGTACGCGCTGCACTAAGTGCGAGGAACGAGCTGCGAGGAACGTGAGCGGTGCGGCGAACTCGATTCGGCGGACATCCGCTCCGCGCGTCCGATCCTCAGCGCGCGCCGATCTCCAGCCGCGTCGTCGCGCCGCGCTCGACGCGCACCGTGTGCCGTGTCGCGCTGCCGTCGTGGCGATTGACGACGACGGTCGCGTCGCCCACGGCGACGCCGCGCAGCGTCGTCGTGCCGATGCCGCCGATCCACGCCGACCGCACCCAGACGTCCATGCCGCCAGCGAGGAACGACACGTAGGTGCCGGACGCGTCCGTGAGCCACACGTGCGAGATGCGCGCGGCTTCCTCGGTCGTCGCGACGACCAGGTCGATGCCGCCCGTCAGCGAGTCGGCGATCGCGAGCTCGTAGGCACCGCCCTCGAGCGCGACCGGCCCGAAGCGCAGCGGCGCGTATACGTGGCCGGATTCGTGCAGGCCTTTCACATCGAACACGACGGCGACGCCGCTCGGCAGAGACAGGTCGGTGCTGCTCGCCAGCACGCGCTTCGCGGAGCCGCTGCTCCAGCGCTCCCCGCTCTCCGCGAGCTCGTCCTCGTCATCGGACGCGTCGTCCGCAGTCGCCGCGGCCCGCGCGGGCTCGCGCAGCGGTTCCGAGATCGTGTAGCGGCCGTTTCCGATCCGCGGCGCGCTGCGCTCGGGGTCGAGCGACCACTGGATGCGGACGTCGTTGCGCTTGTCCGCGCAGTCGACGTGCGTGACGCGCACGCGCGCGGGAGCCGCGAGCGCGATCGGAACCTCGATTCGACCGGTGGCGACGTCGACGCCGTGCACGACCTGCAAGCACGCGTGCGGCGGTCGCACTTCGACGAACAGGTCCCAGCGGCCCGCGTCCGGCAGCTTGAACTGGTAGGTTCCGTCCTTCGCGCGCCAGCCGCGCACGATCGAGCCCGAGCTCGACGACGCCACCGACGCGCTCGGCCGCATCGAGATCACGCAGCGCGGTGCGACTGCAGAATCGAACTTTGGGACGACGACGAAGGCGAGCGGCTCGCGTTCCGGCGGCGGCTCCCAGTTGGAGAGCGCGTCGAGCTCGAGCTCTGGACTCGGCTCGGCGTCCGCCTTCGCCGGCGCGAGCTCGAGCGCGAGCTCCGACTCGCCGGGGTCGAGGACGAACCAACTCCACGATTCGCCGCCGACGACGCCGCGGAAGCGGCGCTC